>JAITCJ010000182.1 GCA_031283145.1 Holophagales bacterium
GCTTAGTGTCGTCCTGAGATTCTTTCAGCAGCGCGTCTAATGGTTTTCGAGCAAATAGCGCGGCAAATTTGGCGGAGTGTTTTGACATGGCTGCATCCCCGAAAAAATATCAGGCGTCCGCCATTTTGCACTCCCGCGCCAGTATCGTCACGTGGTCAGGACCGACTGCCGCGAAGCCGCCGGAAATGGCGAGCGTGGTTTTTTTGCCGTTCAGCAGGCAATTAATCTGGCCGTCGCCAAGCGGCGTCATTACCGGCGTGTGGTCGGGCAGTATTCCGTAATAGCCCTGATGGGCGGAGGGGAACTGAAGCTCCTGAACATTGGAGGAAAATACCTTGCCTTCCATTGTCATTACTTCAAGTCTGAGGTAGCCGCTCATGCCGCCTCCTTAGGCTTCTACGCCCAGCGTCTTGGCTTTTTCCACCGCCGACTCAATGGTGCCGACCATAAAGAAAGCTTGTTCAGGCAGGTGATCCCACTTGCCATCGCAGATTTCAGCAAACCCGCGAGTTGTATCTTCCAGACTCACATATACGCCGGGCATACCGGAGAAACTCTCGGCCACATTGAAAGGCTGTGACAGGAAGCGCTGCAGCTTGCGGGCGCGCATGACCGTCTTTTTGTCGTCGTCCGAAAGTTCTTCCATGCCCAGAATGGCGATGATGTCCTGGAGTTCTTTGTACTTCTGCAAAATAGCTTTTACTCTGATAGCTGTGTTGTAGTGGTTTTCGCCCAAAACGCGGGGATCCATCAGACGGCTGGTCGAGGTGAGCGGGTCAACGGCGGGGTAAATTCCCAGGGCTGTAAGCTCGCGGCTCAGGTTGGTTGTGGCGTCCAGGTGGGCAAAAGTTGTGGCCGGCGCGGGGTCTGTGTAGTCGTCAGCCGGAACATAAACAGCTTGAATAGATGTGACAGAACCCTTTTTGGTGGATGTAATGCGCTCTTGGAGTTCGCCCATTTCAGTGGCAAGCGTCGGCTGATAGCCGACGGCGGAAGGCATACGTCCCAACAAGGCTGAAACTTCCGAGCCCGCTTGTGTGAAACGGAAAATGTTGTCAATGAACAAAAGCACGTCGCGGCCTTCTTCGTCGCGGAAGTATTCGGAAACAGTCAAACCGGTGAGACCGACTCGGGCGCGGGCGCCAGGAGGCTCGGTCATCTGGCCGTAAATGAGGGCGACTTTTGATTCAATGAGATTTTCCTTGTTGATAACGCCGGAATCCATCATTTCGTGCCAAAGGTCGTTGCCCTCGCGCGTGCGCTCGCCAACGCCGGCAAAAACGGAGAAACCGCCGCGGGCCTTGGCGATGTTATTAATGAGTTCCATGATCAGCACCGTCTTGCCAACGCCGGCGCCGCCAAACAGACCGATTTTTCCGCCTTTCATAAATGGCTGAAGCAGGTCAATGACCTTGATACCCGTTTCCAACACTTCTTTACCGGTCGAAAGGTCTTCGTAGGCAGGGGCTTCGCGGTGAATGGGTAAATATTTATCTGTAACAATGGGACCACGCTCATCCACGGGATGACCCACCACATTCATGATTCGCCCCAAGGTAGCCGGTCCTACCGGAACTTTAATGGGGCCGCAGGAGTCTGTGACTATCTGACCGCGCACCATCCCGTCTGTTGGCTGCATGGAAACGCAGCGCACGCGCCCTTCGCCCAAGTGCTGCTGCACTTCCAGCGTGACGTGTACAGTGTTGCCCGACGCGTCAACTATATCTGTCAAAAGCGCGTTGTATATGTCAGGCAGGTAGTTGTTTTCAAATTCCACATCAACTGCCGGTCCTACGATTGCTATTACGTGGCCCTGGTACTTTTCTTCGGACATTTGTGACCTCTTAAAACAATATAGACTCTAGGAAACGGCGGCGCCAGATACAACTTCGATGATCTGGTTGGTAATCGCGGCCTGTCGGACTTTATTCATGTGCAAAGTCAATTTTTCAATCATTTCATTGGCATTACTGGTGGCTTTATCCATTGCGGCCATGCGGGCGGCGTGCTCGCTCGTGGAACTCTCCAGCATGGCGCGGTATATCTCTGTTTCCACATAGTAGGGCAACAGAGCGCGCAGCACTGTTTCCGGATCAGGTTCCAACAGGTGTTCAACGCCTGTCGCTTCCGGCTTTTCATCCGGCGGAAAAACTCTTACACTCTTGGGCGACTGGGATACGGCTGAGTTAAAATGGTTGTAAATCAAATACAATGCGTCAATTTCGCCTTTAGCGTATCCCTGGATTGCTCTTTCCGCTATGTCGCGCGCTGTTTTTGAAAAAACATCGGGAGTGAGCGACGTGGCTTCAAATGAAGTCCGGATGCCTGATTTTTTGGCCCACTCCGCAGCGCGTTTGCCGATGGCGTCTAATTTGACCGTTTTGCCGGGATGTTCTTTTAGGAACAATTCAGCCGCTTTAAGCAAGTTTGTGTTGAAACCGCCGCACAGGCCTTTATCACCGGCAATAGCAACCAAGTGTATCTTTTTTTCTTCCCGCGGCGAGAAAAAAGCCTGCGCCAGCGGGTCGTCAATGATTTTTGTGTCAGACCCAAGGCGAGACGTGACTTGCCCGACAGATTCATGCAGCGCGGTTACGAAAGGCCGCGTGGATAACAGGCGCTCCTGCGCTTTCCGCAATTTTACGGCGGAAATCATCTTCATGGCCTTTGTCACCTGCTGGGTGTTTTTTACCGAGCGGATACGGCGGCGAATATCCTGAAGGGATGCCATAGGTTAGGCTCCGGCTGCCTGGGATAAGGTCGCTTTGAATTGATCCTTGAACCCTAAAATATTTGTCCTGAGGGCTTCCTCCGAGTCTTTGGGCAACTGACCCGAATCCTTGATGTCTCTGAGTACTTCCGGGGCGTTTATATCTAAATAGCTGAACAGTTCGCTTTCAAAACGACGCAGTTCATCAACTGGGATGTCGTCCAGATAGCCCTTTGAGGCGGTCCAAATGATGGCCACCTGCTTTTCTACAGGCATAGGCTGATACTGGGGCTGTTTGAGAATTTCCACCAATCTCTGACCGCGGTTGAGTTGGGCGAGCGTTACCTTGTCCAGGTCGGAGCCAAACTGGCTGAAAGCGGCCAGTTCTCTGTACTGAGCCAAATCCAGCTTGAGCGAGCCTGCAACTTGTTTCATGGCTTTCAACTGGGCCGCGCCGCCGACACGGCTCACAGATATGCCGACGTTAATGGCCGGGCGCACGTTGCTGTTGAATAGATCGGCTTCAAGGAACAACTGACCATCCGTAATGGAAATGACATTGGTTGGAATATATGCCGAAATATCCCCGGCCTGCGTCTCAATTACCGGCAATGCCGTGAGCGAGCCGCCGCCGCGTTCCTGGCTGAGTTTGGCGGCGCGTTCAAGCAAACGGCTGTGGAGATAAAAGACGTCTCCCGGATATGCCTCGCGTCCTGGCGGACGGCGCATCAGCAGGGAAATTTCACGATAAGCGGCGGCCTGTTTTGAGAGATCGTCGTAAATGCAAAGAGCGTGCTGGCCCGGATTGTCATTTCCGGCGGGTCGCCCGTCAACCCCATGCCACATGAAGTACTCGCCCAGAGCCGCGCCGGCGAATGGAGCCAGATAGAGCATGGGCGCCGCTTCTGAAGCTGTGGCGCTTACAATAATGGTGTGATTCAAAGCGCCGTTTTCTTCCAGCGCCTTGACGACCTGCAGCACCGTTGACCTCTTCTGGCCAATGGCTACATATATGCAGATGATGCCTGAATCTTTCTGGTTGATGATTGTATCAAGGGCAACGGCGGTCTTACCCGTTTGACGGTCGCCAATGATCAGCTCGCGCTGTCCGCGCCCAATCGGAATGAGTGAATCAATAGCTTTCAGACCGGTTTGAACAGGCTGATTGACGCTCTTGCGTTCAACAATACTGGGGGCTATGCGCTCAATGGGGAAATACGCCGCGGACTCAATGGGACCTTTGCCGTCAAGTGGCTGACCCAGTGGGTTGACCACCCTGCCGATGAACTTGGGGCCGACAGGGACGCTCATAATGCGTCCGGTGCGTTTAACCGTGTCGCCTTCCTTGATCAGGTGGGCTTCGCCAAGAAGAATGATACCGACATTGTCTTCTTCAAGGTTAAAGGTCAGCCCCATCACGTTATGAGGCAGTTCCAGCAATTCGCCCGCCATGGCTTTTTCCAGACCGTGGGCGCGGGCGATGCCATCCCCGACACTGATAATAGTGCCGATCTCGCTGACGTCCATATGAGCGTCAAAGTTTTCAATCTGGTTGCGGATGATACGGGATATTTCTTCCGCGCGAATGTCCATTCATACCTCCAATAACATTATCAAGCTGAAAGCAGTCTCTCTTTGAGCATACGGAGCCGACCCTGGAGAGAAGCATCGTATATTGTAGAACCCACATGTATCTTTAATCCGCCCAGCAGGCTTGGATCATGCTGGGTGGCAAATCGAATTGTCTTGCCGGTACGATTGGAAAAAGACGTACTGAGAGATTGGAGTTGAGCTTCTGTGAGCGGCTGGGCGCATGTAACTTTGGCGGAAAGCACGCCTCTGTGTTTGTCAACCAAATCCCGAAAAGCAAGGGCAAGCTCATAAATTAAGTTCAACCTGGCCGCTTTGGCCACTACTGTAAAAAAGCGCCGGATTGTTTCGCTTGAGCCGGCCTTTTGCAGTATCTCGTCAAAGACGGACGCCTTCCGGCTTGGAGGGATCAAAGGGTGCAAACAAAGTCTTTCCAGGTCGGGCTGAGATATAACCAGACTAACAATATCGTTCAATTCCTGATGCAGCCCGGAGACATTGTTCTGCTTTACAGCTATTTGCAGTAACGCTTTCGCGTAGCGATTCGCAATTAACAAGTGGCTCATTTCGCGCCCCCGATTTGCTGTATTGCGTGATCCATTATCCTAATTGCCGAATCGCCCTGAACCTGCCGCTGAATACGCGACTCGGCGCCTTCAACGGCCAATTTGGCGACAAGTCCGCGCAATTCCGCCTCGGCCAAACGCTTTTGATACTCAATTTCAGATTGGACTTGGGTTAGAATTTGATCCGCTTCCGCTCTGGCCGCCTCTAAAATTCTTTGTTTTTCGGCCTCCGCGTCTGTCTTGGCTTTCTCCATGATACCGCCGAGTTCTTGTTCTAATCCGGCCATCTTGGTTTCCAGTTCGCGGAGCTGGGCTTCGCCCTCCAGCCTGTCTCTTTCGCTTTTAAGCAATTTCATCTCAATTTCATTAGCTCTGGTTCTGAACGCGGAGGCAAGGCTGCCCTTTAGTATCCAGAACAACAAGCCGCCAAAGATCAGAAAATTGATCAGCTTCAAAAAGAACTGCCCCGTGTCGCCGATTTGTCTGCCAAAGAGATTTACGGGATCTCCATGATGACCGCTCCCATCGGCGTGGCCGGCCTCTTCATGGGAATTTTCGGAATGCGCGCCATGCGTGGCGTTACGCGTGTCCTGATCAATGGTTTCAGAGATTTCTGTTTGCGAAGCGGAGGCATGTTGTTGAGCGGCGAGCGAGGGCGAAAAATGACACGCGCACGCCAGAGCCGTCAGCATAAACAAGAGGTGTTTATATTTTTCCCACATCATTTAAGCCTGTTTCAGTAAATGTTGAACCATCTCGTCAGCCAGCGCATCGACTTGAGCAATCAGTTCCGACTTAGCGGTTTCGCGCTGATTGGCAAGTTTGTCCGCCGCGTCCTTTCGCATTGAGGCGGCGTCCTGGCGCGCTTTATCAGTAAATTCCGTCTTTTCCGCCGTTGCGGCCTGAGCGAGTTCCCTGCGGTACTCGAAAGCCTTAGCGCGAAGTTCTTTTAATCTTTCAGCGTATTCCGCCTGACGCGCTTCAATAGTCTTAGCGGCTTCGGCTTTTGCGGAAGCGCCAGCCAGAATTTCGGTTTCGCGGTCATCCATGAGTTTGCCCAGAGGGCGGAAAAAGTTGCTCTTCAGAAAAAAGTGCAACAATACCAGCAACAAAATGACAAAGCCAATTTCAACAAGAGTCGGCTTCATTGGATCCGGCAGCGAATCAACAAAACTGCCGCCATGAGCCGCGCCATTCCCGGCTAACAGGATAATTGATGAAAGGCTGACCATCATGCTTGGCACCATGTACCTCCGCTTCATGGCTATCTGGTGTGAGGGACTTGGGCAATCAGAACGCGGCAAAGCGTTGAAGTCTGATTGCCTGCATAACCATCTTAACTCTACACAAAAAATGTTTGGGTAAAATTTTGTCAGAGCAATTTAACTTTGATTAAAGAAATTGCTATAAGTCAAGGTTTGTCAACAAATCATGGCATAGCAGTTCAACTGCGAAAAGTTGAAGTGCTATAAAAGCGAAAAATTCCGTATTCGTTTATTTTTTTATTTACAAAATCAACGCTTGACCTTGTCTGTTTTCAATGAGAGAATAAATGTCCTGCAACGCGGGCGATTAGCTCAGCCGGTAGAGCGGTTGCTTTACACGCAACATGTCGGCGGTTCGAGTCCGTCATCGCCCACCACGCTTTGCGGCTTTGCTGTTCGTTCTTTGAAAACACGGGGTTGTAGCTCAGTCGGTTAGAGTGACGGCCTGTCACGCCGTAGGTCGCGGGTTCGAGCCCCGTCAGCCCCGCCAAAAACAAGAATCGCCCCGGAGTAATCCGGGGCGATTCTTGTTTGTTTTCCAATTGAGACCATCGTAATCTTTGCCGCCGTATATAGCAATTTAACTTTGGGTTGTCACAACTGGTCCACGGGGCGTTTGCCAGGCAAAGAGGCTGGATTGCCAAGGGGGGAGGCACTTCGTTTCTATGCTGCGCTGGTAATGTAGTGAGCCGCAGAAGGCGGGGAGCGAAATGGAAAGCGTAGCTGTGAACTATAGAAGGAATGACAACAAAAAGTGGAACTGCTATATAGTCAATGGACTTCAGGATAGGAACAAGCCGCCCTATGGACAGGCATCCAAAAAACCAGTTGCCTCGCCCTGAAAACGGCGCGAATGCGCCAGACTGCGCCGATAATGGAGCGAACCGCCGATAGGAACACTTGCGATACCTGTATCCGCAGCTAGGAACGCTTGCGATGCCGTATCCGCAGCTAGGAACGCTTGCGATGCCGTATCCGCAGCTAGGAACGCTTGCGATGCCGTATCCGCAGCTAGGAATGCTTGCGATGCCGTATCCGCAGCTAGGCGGTGAGGGGAATGGGAGGCGCAGGCAATGCATACCTTTTGTTACGACCGTCAAGTCCATTTGCTATAAAGGACATACTCGGCGCCGATCAGGCTTCATCTTCCGTGATGTGTTTTGCCTTGCTTTTGCTTGGGGGACGTACTATCTGGCGGAGGGCTTCCGGCGGGGACGGCAGGGCCGACAAGTCCAGTTCTTTCATTCGGTCGCCCAGCACACCCCAGGCTCTCGCCTGTTTAGGCAGACGTTCAACTTGTATGACCTCCCACCCCTGGGCGTACGAAACAAATGGTGGCATTACCAAGGCAAAACCCGTGTAGAGAAAAGCCGGATAACGCAGCCAGTCCGCCTCATTTTGCGGGCCTGGCGTGGGTACCGCGAAAAGCGGGTGTACACCGCCATTGATCCAAAAACCGGCGGACACTTCATGTCTGGGATACACAAAAATTTTGCGGCGATGCATGAGCGTATATAAGCCGACCATATAGCTTTCAACAAGTGTAATCCCAGCCGTTTCCATTACCGGCCCCGAGGCGCGTTCCATTTGATTGACAATTTGGGTGACAACGCGGCCATTGGCTCCCAGTTTGCGAAATAGTGTCAGGAGTTCTTCGGCTTCGTCGTCTTCCACGCTCCCTTGGCTGGGCTTGATGTCTCCCAGCAGAGCCACGGATTTGGGCTTATAGTCTTGCAAAAGGCCGAATAATCGTTCCCACAGATCATTATTTTGGCTGTTCGGCAGCACATCAGTTTTTTTGCGGCGCACGGCCCCAAGACCCAGGAACAAGTCAGAAATAATCAGAGCTTCTCGCTCAACGACGAAAAGCGCCCGCCGCGAATCCAAAATCAGACCATCAAAACGCATGTGCATGTGAACATACTAACAAAGATTGTTTGAGGTTTTTGATGTGGAATGTATTGCCGGATATTTTTGGCGGGATGCTTGCCGGCTCCGCCGGAGGCGTTTTATCAGGGCTTTTCGGCGTTGGAGGCGGGTTTGTAATGATTCCGCTTCTATCATTATTGTTGGGTTTGGATCAGCATCGCGCTCAAGGGACGACGCTGGCAATTATGATGATGCCGGTTGGTCTGCCGGGGATACTTCAGTACAGGAAACGAGGAATCAAGTGGAATCTCAAAATTGTCGGACTAATAGTGTCCGGTTTTATGTGTGGTGTTTCCCTCGGGTCATTTATCGCCAACCAAATTCCACAGTTGCCGTTGCGTATCAGTTTTACGGCATTTTTGATGTTTATGGCGGCATACGGCTGGTTTCGGCATGAAGCCTCAGGCGCCGAGTCGCTTGAACCACGCTCAGAGTCAGCAGTTCTGCCGGGGCTTGTTATCGGCGCGATTGGCGGGATTACATCCGGCCTGACCGGCCTGGGGGGAGCCGTAGTTATTATTCCCTTGTTAATCTATTGGTTTCGGATGACCCAGCACCAGGCTCAAATGACAAGTTTATTGGTACTCCTGCCCCCTATTGGTCTGCCTGGCGTATTGATTTACGCAAAAGCTCAGGGCGGACTGCCCTGGCTTGTCATTTTAGGAGCTGTGGTTGGCTTTGACGCAGGGTCTTATTTAGGCGCAAAGATAGCCACAAGGATGTCCGGAGCCAGATTGAAGCGGTTTTATTCCTTGGTGCTTCTGGTTATGGCCGGGACGATGATCTTGAAGATTGCGCTGAGATGAAGATTAATATCTGAAAAAAACAAAAAAAACTCTAGTGATTTCAAATAATACCGATAAAATGATTGTGCATCTGTGGGGGTATATTATGCCGCTGACAGGAAGTTATTCTATACCTGTAAACATTAGTACAATGGCAGTAATCCTTGCCGGCGGACGCGGGACGCGGCTCATGGATCTGACATCGGATTTGGCCAAGCCCGGCTTGGATTTCGGCGGGAAATACAAAATCATTGACTTCACCCTCTCCAATTGCGTAAATTCCGGTTTTCGCCGTGTTGCCGTCATTACTCAATACAACAGCCATTCCCTATTACAGCATTTGCAGTACGGCTGGACTTTTCTGCCCGGAAAAATGGGCGAGTTTGTCCATGTCTATCCGGCCCAGCAAAACGAGAGCAGAGACGCCTGGTACACAGGAACCGCGGACGCGGTTTATCAGAACCTGGATAATATTCAGTCCGTACAGCCAAAAGTAGTATTGGTATTGGCGGGGGATCATATTTACAAGATGGACTATCGCCTGTTTCTGCGGGATCACCTGGAATCCAAAGCGGATTTGACAATAGCCTGCTTACATGTCCACAAAAGTCTGGCTCACCAGTTCGGGGTTGCCCAGGTTGACGCCGAAGGGCGGATAATCGCTTTTGTAGAAAAACCATCCGATCCGCCCGCAATTCCCGACAAACCGGACACCTGCCTGGTGAGCATGGGCATCTATATTTTTGATTCAGATTTTTTGTACAACCAGTTGCTTGCGGATGCCGCCGATCCTGACTCAAGCCATGATTTCGGCAAGGATATTATCCCCAAAGCCATCGCGGCGGATTACCGTGTATTTGCGCATAGTTTTGACAAGAGCAGCGTTCAGGAAGCCTCCAAGCCCGAACCATATTGGAGAGACGTAGGCACAGTTGACGCTTACTGGGAAGCCAATTTAGATTTAACTTACGTTGAGCCTGCCCTGAATCTTTATGATGAATCATGGCCTATATTCACACACCAGGAGCAACTCCCCGCGGCGAAGTTTGTGCATAGTGATCCCGGACGTCAGGGCGTGGCCATAGCCAGCCTTGTGTCAGCCGGATGTATCATATCCGGGGCTTATATCCGGCAGAGTCTCGTATCGAATCGCGTTGTAATTCACAGCCACGCTTTTTTAGAAGAATGCGTTGTCCTTCCGGAAGCCGATGTCGGGAGAAACGTATTTCTCAGAAAATGTGTCATCGCCCGCGGCTGCCGCATACCCGAGGGTCTTATAGTAGGTCAGGAACCTGAAAAAGACGCCAGGCGTTTTTTCCGGACACCGGACGGCGTGACATTAATTTCGCAAAGAATGCTGGATCGTTTATCGGAGATTGGATGATAGTTCTTCATGCCGCTGCGGAATTGTTTCCGCACGTCAAAGTAGGCGGGCTTGCGGATGTCATGGGTGCGCTGCCATTGGCCTTATCCAAAGAAGGTATTTACGTCCGCCTGCTGATGCCAGCCTATCCCGCATTGATGGAAGTCGCGCAGATTTACGGTACAGCGGCGACCTTTTCGGACATCATGGGGAGCGGCCCCGCAAGGTTGTTACTGGCGGATGTACCCGGAAGCGTACCAATTTACCTGTTCGACGCGCCGGGTTTTTTTGCGCGGGAAGGCGGCCCTTATGATGAACGCGGCGACAGCCACAGACGCTTTGCCGCCCTCTCCTGGGTAGTGGCTCAACTGGCGTTAAACGGTGACGCCGAAGGATTTAGGCCCGACATAGTTCACATCCACGACTGGCAGTTATCTCTCACCCCGGTTTTTATGAAATTGTCAGGAAGTGAAAATCCGCCTAAAACAGTGTTGACCATACACAATTTATCCTATCAAGGTGTTTACACGCGAAACGTAATGGATGAAATCTGGCTGCCCCGCGAAGCCTTTCATATACACGGCGCTGAGTATTTCGGCCAAATCAACTTTCTGAAAGCGGGCGTGGCCTATTCCGACAAAATTACAACGGTCAGCCCGACCTATGCCAAAGAAATTCTGACCAAAGAAGGCGGATGCAACCTGGAAGGCATTTTACAGCGCCGTTCTGACGACATAGTTGGAATTCTCAACGGCGTTGACGAGTTGATTTGGAACCCGGCCAAAGACCCGCACCTGCGCACATCGTTTAACTTAAAGAACCT
>JAITCJ010000197.1 GCA_031283145.1 Holophagales bacterium
GTCTTTACAGATGACGAGTCGGATATCCTGCGCTCCACGAGCCTGATGATCTCAAGCGCCGTAACCCGCCAGGAGGAAGCCGCGCAGATCCGCAGGGCCGAGGAGCGCCTGAAGCTCATGCTGGACGCCACGCCCCTGGCCTGCCAGATCATCGACAGCAATTTTGCCACGATTGACTGCAACGAGGCTTTCGTGAAACTTTACGGTTTTAAGAATAAACAGGAAGCCATTGAGAGTTGGAACCTTGAATTTTTGTCTCCCGAATACCAACCGGACGGTCAGCGATCAATCGAAAAGGCGTCCGTAATGATGAAACGGGCCTTTGATGAGGCTTCCTGCGTTTTTGAGTGGATGCACAAAATGCCGGACGGAACGCCAATACCCTCTGAAATCACTCTTGTGCGGGTCGAATATGAAAACAGCGACATCATTGCCGCTTATACCAATGATTTGCGCACCATAAAGCATCTCGAAATGGAGGTCGAAAAGATATATCTTGACCCGCTGACGGGCATATACAAGAGGCGGTTTCTTGATGAAAACCTTAAGCGCACCATGAACTCCCTGTCCCGTTCAGGCAGTATGCTCAGCTTTATGATGATAGATATTGATCACTTTAAGAACTACAATGACACTTATGGTCACGACGAAGGCGATAAATGCCTGAAAATAGTCGCTGAAACCCTGAAAAAAAGTCTGCCGAGATCAACTGATTTTGTCGCGCGGTACGGCGGCGAGGAATTTGCCGTTGTTCTTCCCAATACCGATGAGCAGGGCGCGCGTCTGATTGCCGACAGACTGCTCGAAAAAATAAGTAACTGCAATATATCGCATGAAAAAAGCGACGCGGCAGACCATGTTACTATTTCCATCGGCGTCACAAGCGGAATAGTGAAGCATACGTACAGCGCGGACATTTTCATACAGCGCGCGGACGAAATGCTGTATAAATCCAAGAATGGCGGAAGGAACCAATGTAATTTTGAGAGCCTGTGACGGTGTATATAAATTACTTTAAAACTTATAGCTCAGTCCAAGCTGAACCCAAGCGGGGTTGACTGTTTGTCTGCCTCGGTCGGGGGCGCCGCCTTTCAGAAATTCGTTGTCTGTTCCCAGCTCTGTCATTTGAAAGAGGGCTGAAACAGAGAACTGTGAGTCCATAATATATTCAAGGCCAAACCTGAAGCCCAGTTTGCCAAAGGGGTTATCAACAATGCCGGACACATTGTTATTCATGCTAGGGTCGAAAGTGTCCCTGCCGCTGACGCTTTTGAACCAGGTGTTGACAGAGGCGCCGGTTATCAGAGATAGGTAGGTCTTGCCTATAGGCACAACAATATCAATATTTGCCTGGAGACCCGCCAGGGAGACTTTTCGGCCCCCCGCCTCAAGCTCTTTGCCCGGAAAATAGTTGAGACCCGAACCAAAGCGGTATTTGGTTTTGGAATCAGGGAAAGTTCTCTGATAGGAAGCTTCAACGCAGAAGCCAAAGAAAGGCTGATTGGTATAGTCTTTAAGGTTATTTAACGCTATGGGAAGCGCGCCCCCGATTTGCCACACGGCGGCCTCTTGAGCAAAGCAGCGCGTTCCGGTTGCTGCCGCGAGCAGGCCGATGAAAGTCAAAATCCGCTGGTATTTCATGAAATATTCCTCCGGCCTAGAACTTAATGCCCGCGCTTACATAGATTTGGCGCGGCAAAGTCGCGTACGCTTCCAGCCCTTCCGCGTTTCGGCTACGGCCAAACCTCTCCCCCAAAAGGTACAGTGAATCCAGACCAACCGAGTTGGGTACAAATTCCGTGTTGTACGAATACTCCTGAATTTTGTTAAATACGTTGTATATGGACAGATCGCCCATTGCCTTAACTCTGTTCCAAACGGGTATTTCCCAGGCGATTCTGAGGTTCAGGCTGTATGTGTCATTCGCGTGATAAGCGCCGCGCTGACTGTAGAACTTGGTCCAAGTACTCGGCGGGCTGGGCGGCAGTGGTTTGTTGAACGCCAGGGCTTCCAATCGGAGAGCATTGTATTCTTTACGCAAGAGTTCAAGCGAGGCAGGATAGGTGGGGGTCCAGTTTGCGCCGGCGTCATAGTTAAAAATCGCGGCATAACTGATCCAGCCGCTCTTAGCTACAGGCACCACTGCCAACAATGAAGCGCGTACTTTGTGAGGGTAATCGTTAATCAGCGCGCCGCCGGGCGAGCGCTGATCCATAGACACGTTGATATCAGGACGCTCAAAATAGCTTTTGAGCATGAAATAACCCGGAGGCGCGAAATTTCCAAAACTGCTGTAGGAGTCACCCGCTTCAGAGTTGCCTCTGAGCCTTGAATAGCTGTACGAAAAATTCCAACTGAAAATGGAATTGATACGGCCCGCGCTCTCCAGCTCAACACCGTGATAATCGCGCCAAAGCTCGTCTGTATTGAAATAAACATGTGTTTGCCCAAGCATTTGATGCGCGTCATTATCCAGAGGGTATTTACCGTTGCTGGGGTCCAGAATAGGCACCCAGTTATCGGGTAAATAATCATGCGATCCTCCCCATATATTGCCTTCTTTGCGATATACGTAAGCAAGCCGTATATACTTGCCGGACGAATAAGTCCTGCGGTATTCCAGCGCAAATTCATCGTTGTACATGGGTTTTAAGTTTAAGTCCCTTATGTACTGCACGCTGGAATCATAATATTCCTGTGCCCTGCCGTAATTATTGATGTCAATGAGTTCCGGCAGGGTCACAAAGCGCAGGCCAAACATGCCTCCATCAAAACCCTCGCCGGGTATAGGCTGGCCAGGAAGACCGGTCCAGACAAGTTTGACATATTTTCGCACCAGCGTATCGGCGAAATTGTTTGTAAAACTTTGAGGATAGTCAGATTGCATCCGGTTGTAACTGAACTTAAATACCCTGGAACTTTCGCCCAGAACATCATATGTCAGCACAAATCTTGGGCTGAAATTGTTTGTGCTGAAAATTGCGCTTCCATCTGTGTTTTCAGACTTAATTTGGTCAAAGCGCAGGCCAAGCATGATATTCCAGCGGCTGTTAATAGTAATTTGATCGTTGATGTAAATAGCCGCATCCGTATTTTTAACAAAGCCGTCAACTCCGTAGTACTGCCACATGACAGGCGCTAAACCGTTATTGCCGTTTTCGCTCTGTCCAAAAAGCCCGGGTGCTCGCCATAATATTGTCGGAAATAACCAGTCGCCATCTTTATCTTTTTCTTCGTAAATACCGCCGATGCTAACGATTCGATTGTTTTGCCCGTGCCTTGAACCATCGCGGACATCGGACATGTAGTAGTCAACGCCAACGTCAATGTTGTGACTCAAATGCCAGAAATCCCTGAACATGGTTAGATTGACAGAGGCGTTCAGACTATTCCTTTCGTTCAGCGATCCGCCGCCTAAACCGGCAAAACGCCCCACGTAATTCAAACTGGGCTCGGGCGTGGGCGGATTTGGCGGATTTGGCGGATTTGGCGGGCCGTCCATCTCGTTGTCGCTGAGCCAAAGCTCAACCGGTGTGTAAGTTGGGTCGGCTTTTATATCGCCCCGTCCCCATTTGTTCCACTGCCTGTTGCGATAAACTCTGGTTTCAACAAAGGTTTTTTCGCCAAGTACGCCGTCATACCCGATATTCCATCCCTGAGCCATGTAGCTGTCGGGACCGGACTGAGCCAGCCTCAAGTAAGAATTACTGCCGCTTCTGTCAAACTCCCATTCCTGGCGTGACCCGCCGAATGAAATTCTGTGGTTCTCGTTTAACGCAACGGTCACCTTGCCTTCATAAAACTTGTTGTTTTGTGTAGAGTCATAAGATTGCAGCGCGTCCCAAAATGGTATGCAATATCCACTTAATTTCGGTATTTGCTGGATGACTCCTGGGGTTACATTAAAATCTGAATCCACCGCCAGCAGGTTGTCTATTCTGGTGTCGCCTGTCAGTATGGTTCTCCTGTACCTTTCGTTCTGGGCTATAAGCGTACTGTTCTCAACTCTGGCCGGAGTTATGGATGTTCCGAACATGAACCAAACGTGATCTTTCCAGACAGGCCCCGACAGAGTGACGTCCCAGGTCCTTGAAAAGGCGTCGGATACATTTCCGCCCTCGCGCCCTTCATCTTCTCTGATATCCCTGGCGCGCCCTCGCCAGGAATCTCTGTCAATATTGGCTCTGACAGAGCCGCCGAACTCGTTGCCGCCGGACTTTCTGGCCATGTTTATGGACCCGCCCAGAGTGCGTCCATAGCGGGCGTTCAGAGGCGACAGCACGACCTGGATGTCTTCAATTGAGTCCCCTACGTACCAAACCGCGTCAACCGTGCCCTGATGGGGGTCTTTGATGTCAGCGCCGTCAAGCCGGAAATTAACGCTGTTGACCTGGCCGCCGCGAATGACCGGATTGCCGCCTGACATAACTACGCCGGGCGTCATGCTCGCGGCGGACCAAAAATTAAGGTCGCCGCCAAGCTGAATGAGACGCTCATGTGAGTAATTGACTGATGTCTTGGTATCTGTCTTATCAAAAGTGGCGACATCATGGCCTGTTATCTCAACAGTGGCGCTGGATACAGTCACGGCTCTCAATATGTTGTTCTGGCGGAGGCTTTGGCCTACGCCTACGCGAAAATTTCTGATGGTCGCGCCAATATATCCGTCCGCCTGAATCTTTATGGTATAAGCGCCTGGCGGCAGCAACAACGCCCGCCACTCGCCCCTGGCGTCGGTCATAATCACGCGCTGACCCATTAGTTGCGGGGCCGTCAATACAATTATCGCTCTCAGCGGTCTGCCGAAAGCATCGGTAACGATGCCGCTGACCTGGCCGGTAGTGACCTGGGCCATAACAACCGGCTGCGCGGCCAGCAACAAACCCAGGGCGGTAATACGCGCGGTTCCAAATCGTTTTATCATGTTTAGCATCCCTGCTCCTGCTGATCACAAGCGAAAGCCAAGAGTAAATTCAATATGGGGTACAAATCGCTTGTACTTATTGGGGGGGGGATCAAACAGCGTATGGCCTCCGCCATGTTTGCCGGGTTCTGTTCCGGGTACATGGATGTAGTCAACCATCGTATAACTGACGCCGATCAACTGAATTTCCAGAAAATAATTTTCTGACGATATTGAAATACCCCCGAAAGGACTGATTGATAACTGGTTTTTGTTGTGAATACCGTTGTAGGTATCGTTAAATATCTGATTATCATTGCCGAGCTTACGCCAGCCAGAGATGTCGGCTATATATTCCTGCCTGAAATCAGAGCCGCCAACCTGGACGCCAACCCTTAGGCCAATATGCTGAAAAGGCTTTTCATAAGCGGCTCTGAAGTACAAGCCGTCCAATTGATTTTTTCGGCTGTCAACGGACGAAAGGTCAGTTTTTTTTTCTTTGGGCCAATAGCTGGAGTTAATAATGTCAATAACTTCGTTGGGAACTCTATCGGGCCAATAGCCGGGGTAAATAATAATCCAGTCATCTGGATTGGGCATCAGGGATAAATCGCGCAAATACTGATTGCCGGGTTTGTAGCTGAATCCCGCTTCGCCGCTGAGTCGGCCAAATCTGAAAGCGCAGCCTGCCTCAAGTCCAAATCCCATAAACACTGACGACAAATTGTCTTCTCTGGAGGCAAGCTGTACTCCGCCCCTGACTTTCACGCCGGAAAAAAAAAACGTTTCCTGCGCCCCAACTTGGACGAAAGCGCCCAGCAACGCCAATGTAGCGCCGATGCAGAAATATTTGCAGGCTTTCATTTAACTATCTCCTGACGCAGCCAAGTTGCAAAAACCGAACCAGTTGCAAACTTCTATATCAAAATTGCTGAACGCAATTTTGATATAGAAGTAGCAGTCTTCAAGTGTCGTTACGCCAATCACACGACGATTATAGCCAGTCAACTTTAAAATTATTCTGTTTATCCAAGTGGGAGGCACTTCGTTTCAAGGTTGCGCTATAGTGAAGTGCGCCGACAGGAATAGAGACAAATCGCCGTTGGCACTGGCGCTACGAGGCAGCGACAGTGACTTTACGGCAATTGACTCCATTAAAAGTGGAACGGTAGCGCAGACGAAAGGCGCAGGGCAATGTACCGTTTTAAAGTTGTTTCACTATATCTGCCATCTCCTCGCAAGCCGGTGTTTCTGCATCGTCAATCTCATTATGCAAGCGAATCCCGGCATAGCAGTTCAACTACGAAGTGTTGAACTGCTACATACACCCTATTTCCTTGGTTCAGCGCCGTGCAAGTGCCTTACAAAGAAATCAGCCCTGCGGCGGCGGCCATATGGACTTTCTGCGCTGCCGTGGTTGGCGCTTGTCATTACAAGCAGATCAAAATCTTTATCAGCTTTGATGAGCGCGTCCGCGACCTGCATCGTTGATGCCGGATCCACATTGGTATCCACTTCGCCGACGATGAGCAGCAATTTGCCTTTCAGGTTGCGCGCCTGGGTGACGTTGGACTGCTCCTCATAGTGCGGGCCGATTGGCCAGCCCATCCACTGCTCGTTCCACCAAATCTTATCCATTCGGTTGTCGTGGCACCCGCAATCAGATACAGCCACTTTGTAGAAATCACCATACGCTAAAAGGGCGCGGGTACTACTCTGGCCACCTGCGCTGCCGCCATAGACGCCAACCCTTTCAAGATCCATCTGGGGGTATTTCTTCTGCGCTTCTTTCATCCAGAGAATACGATCAGGGAAGCCCGAATCTCCGAGGTTTTGCCAGCAAACGTCATGGAATGCCTTGCCACGGTTGCTTGTGCCCATCCCGTCAATTTGTACAAGAATAAAACCAAGCTCAGCCATGCCTTGCAGGTAGTAGTGAAGCGGCGAAAAGGCTTTAGGCACAAAACTATCGTGTGGACCGGCATATATGTACTCTATTACCGGGTAGCGTCTGCCGGTATCAAAATTGGATGGCAGACACACAACGCCGTATATGTCAGTTTTGCCGTCGCGCCCCTTGGCTGTAAAAGGTTCCGGCATACGAATCCCTGTCTTGAGCCAATCAGAAATATCGGCTTTTTCCAGCTCCATCAACTTCTTGCCATTTGAGACCCTGCGAAGCTCGGCTATTGGTGGACTGTCCACCCTTGACCACACGTCAACAAAGAGGCTCTTGTCTTCGTTGAAGGTCGCTCTGTGCGTGCCATTCCCTTCAGTCAGCAGCCTAAAACCGCTGCCGTCTAAATTTACGCTGGCGTAATGGATGAAGTACGGATCTTCGCCGGAACGGACGCCGCTGACTTGCAGAATCACGCTCCTGTTTTTCTTATCCAGATGGATGACGCGGCGAACCACCCAGTCGCCCGCCGTAATCGGGTTTTTGACCGCGCCGGTTTGTCTGTCAACTAAATACAAATGATTCCAGCCGCTGCGCTCGCTCATCCAGACCAGTTCATTTTTAGCGTCTAAAAAATCTACCCAGGTCTTTCCTGAATAGTGAATGAAAGTTTTGGAACTTTCTTCCACCAGCGTCTTTGATTCCCCCGTCTTTGCGTCCACGGAAATCAGACGCAAAAGCTGATGTCCGCGCTGATTGTAAATATACGTAAAGCTGCCGCTGTTGTCCGCCCAGCGAATATTTGTTACGTCGTAAGGATTGGGGGCCAGGGCATCTGAAACATGTATTTGGCGCTTTTCGGCGACATTGAACAGTTGAGGCCGCTCAATGGGCAATGGGTCGCCGGGCTTTGTGTAGTCGTTTACGTGTACCTTAGGCTGGAGTTGGTCTCTTGGCGCTGTCTCAACAAATGTCACTTTTCGTTTAGGAACCACGGTGGACCTTATGGCAGCCAAATACTTGCTGTCGGGACTCCAGAAAAATTCGCCGCTGTAGCGGTCGCCAATATGTCCATCCTTGCTTTGCAGGACTTTAACGCCGCCCTTTACTTCTCGTACCAGAACATTGTCGTCCTGAACTATGGCCTCGTACTTGCCGTCAGGGCTTATACTGGTTTTTTTGGCTTCAGGTCTTGACCTTTCAGAGATTTCTAAAATTGAGTAGGTCTTTGCGTTTGGATCCGCAATTTTCCAGTTCTTTCCGTCAAGCCTGAAAGTTAGTTCCGCCCCATCGCCAAAATTGAGAGCGTCAACGCTTGTTTTAACCAGATCAACAGGTTTGCCGACGACCTTTTGCATCGCGGTCAAAAACTTGTTTTCGTCAAACGCTGGTCTCTTTTTCTCATTTTCTACGCGAATCCACTCGTTTCGCCCATCGGGCAGAGCGTTTCTGTACAAAAAGGCCGTGCCGGTCCTGTTCCAAACGGGCGTGACCTGGCCGCGATAGACCTTGTTTCTTGTCAGTTCCTGAATACCCGCCCAGCGTTCATAGTCGGCTTTGGTACCCTGCGCCCCAAGCGGCAAAAGCGCGATGAATCCAAGCTGGATACAGAAAAATTGCGATAAAAAGCGCATATATCCTCCTTTTACTATTATGGAGTAATCTAAACTTATTTTGAACCAAACACGAAACTGGTATAAATAACAAAGTTGAGTCGCTCAATAGACTTCTTCCGTAACCGCTTGAACAAGAAACTTTTTGCTTGTCTGTATATGTAATTTCAAGATGTCTTGTCAAGGTTACGAAAGAAGTCTAATAAAGATTGAACGCAAAAACTTGCAGACGGTGATTGCTCGCCGCATACCAAGCTATAGCCAATCAACTTTTAAACTATCTTGTTAATCCAAGCGGGGGTACTTCGTTTCAAGGTTGCGCTTTCGTTACGCGAGCCGCCGACAGGAATGGAGGCAAATCGCCATTGGCACTGGCGCTGCTAGGCGGCGACAGTGACTTACGGCGATTGACCGCATTAAAAGCGGAACAGCAGGCACAGACGAAAACCAAAGAACAACGTGCCATTTTAAAGTTGTTTCACTATACGCTCAAACGTAATCCCGTTTGAGCGTAACTTGGTATAAAAGTCTAGTCCGCGACAATGGCTTCCGACGGACACGCCGAAATGCAAGCGCCGCAATCAATGCAGGTATCAGCATCAATTATGTAGTAGGGGCTTCCCTCCGCGATAGCCTCCAC
>JAITCJ010000031.1 GCA_031283145.1 Holophagales bacterium
GAAGGAGGAATCTCTGAGCGCCCTCCAAAAAAATGACGCACAGTTGCTCAGGAGTCGCGCTGTTGATCCTCTGCAGCAAGTAACTATCCGATTGGGCAGCGCCTTGATTTGGGATCATGTGAACAACTCCTGGATACAACTGTGCATTATACCCCAAGTGTACGACAAAATCAATACAAGCCGCTCAGGCTTTGTCCGGCGGCCTGTAATTGGCCTACGAGGCTTTCCAGCCTGGCAAACTGAGCGGTCAGCAGTTCTTTCCTCCGGTCCAGTCTGGTCTGGATAGTATCAATCTGTTTGCTGAGATTGGAATTCGTGTTGTCAATGCCATTTATGAAAGCCGTTATTGTCCCGCCGGTCGAGGCCGTCAGACTGTCAACAAAAGTTTTGGTGGTAGAAGACGCTTTATCAAAGATGCGGCCAACGAGGTCGGGATTTTCTTTAAGCGCCTCTTCCAGTTTTTTAGTATCCAGAGACAGTGTGCCGTCGCGCTCGGTCTTCAGACCCAGTGTGGCGGAACTTCCCTGGATATTCCCGCCCTCTTCGATAACTCCGGTCAGGCTGGAACGCAACTGAGAAAATATGGATTGCATTGACAAGTCGCCAGCGAATATGCCGCCCTTGCCCGAAGCGTTTTTGTACGCCTGATAAGCGGAGTTGAACTTGCTGACGACGTCCTGGTACGCCTTGACGATGGAATCTTTGTCCAGAGAGACATTTAAATTAATGGTCTTGCTTGAGTCGGCTTTGTTCAGCGTAAGCGTCACGCCGTCAACCGCGTCGGTGATGGTATTTGAGGAGCGCTCAATCTCAACGCCGTTCAGCGTGAATTTCGCGTTTTGCGCAGCGGTGGTCGCGACGCCATAGGATGAAGCGTCATCCTCGTTATCCGCTACGCCGAGCGCGTTGCTCGCGCCGCCGAAAATACCAATATTGCCGCCGCCATTCTTGCCTTCGCCTGTATCTGTGGAAGAAAGGACAAGGCGATAGTTGCCCGGCGTCGTTTGAACAATAGTGGATGAAACGCCGGACTCGGCGGACTCGGCGTTAATGGCGTCATTGAGGTCCGCCAGCGATGTCTTGCCGTCCTGGAGAGCAATTTCTGTCTTTACGCCGTCCTTATTTACAATCGTATAGACATCCCCGGCGCTTCCAACAGGATCATCAGCAGGCGAGCCAAAAGATTTTCCTGTCTCCAGACGAGCTTTGGTGGCCAACTGACTGACGGATATGTCGTACGACCCCGAAGCCGCGCCCTTTGCCGTAGCGGAAACAGAAGCGGCGTCCGAGCTGGTGACGGCACGGGCGGACAGGCTGGCGCTGTTCAGTGAGGAAATACTTGTCGCCAGGCCGGTCAGGGCGGTTCTTATGGATTGCAGGACGGTTTTCTTTTGATTGTTCGCCGTTTGGCGGGCTTGCAGACGGTTGATCGGCGCGCCTTCCTGCTGCAGTATTGACTGAATCAACTGATCAGTAGGTATTCCGGTTGAAATTCCGGCAAATGACATTGCCATAGGTTACTCCTTACTTCAAAGCGCTTCGTTCGCGGGCACGGCGTCCACATTTAATTAAGAGTGGGTGTTGAGAAAAACTCCATTATCCGCTAAGTTTTCTGTCATTTTCCTCAGTTGTTTGACCATGGAGAGGAATTCGTCAGGCGGGTACTGTTTGACCACTTCCTTTGTAACGGGATTGACTATCTTCAAAATGAGCCTGTCCGTGTCTTCGTCAATATTGAACTTTAAGTCCGACGGCAAGTTGTCCAGGTATTCCCTGAAGGTTTTCACCGCTTCATTCAAAGCGGCTTCTGAAACCAAAGGCGGTTTATTTTCAGGAAGTCCCGTGTCTTTATCCGCCTGGTCGCTTTCGCCTGTTTCATTCGGGGCGTCGGCCCTTGTCACATCCTTTGTAACATTGTTATTTACAGCGGCGCCCGCGCTGCTCTGAATCTGACCGGCGGCCGTGTTTGTAAAGCCTGCGTTCAGAGATTTCTTGGTCCCAATCGTATCCGCAACTGCTTGAGTTTTCGCGGTCTGAGCCTGAGCTTGTGGATTGACAAGCGAAGCAGGTACTATTGAGCCTTTAGCGCTAGCCATTGATAGTGGATCTGGCATAATTGGCTCCTGTCGCTAGGTTTATGCGGAAACGGGAGAAGCCCCATGCGGAGCCTCCCCCTCGTTATCGTCCATAATTCTCTGAAGATTAGCGGATGAGGCCAAGGATACTCTGAGCCGCCTGGTTGGACTGTCCCAGAGCGCTGGTGCCGGACTGGGTTAGTATCTGGAACTTGGTCAGGCTGATGACTTCGTCCGCGATGTTGGCGTCCTTGATCTGGCTGCTGGCTGCCGTAAAGTTTTCAACCTGGATACCCAGGGTGTTGGCCAGGGTGTTCAGTGATTGCTGACTGGACCCGATGGAGGCGCGCTGCATACTGACAGATTGGAGAGCCTGGTCTATATATTTCGCGGCAGTGTCGGCGCCGGACACAGTCTTTACATCGTGACCTGAAAGGTTGAAAGTCATAGTGCCGATTGTAATCGCTATTTTCTCGTAACCGGCAACGGCGACTTCCAGTTTATCGGTAACGAATATTGTCGTGGCGTTGAAGGTAGCGTTTGCGGCGACATTGTTGATAGCATCCGTGATAACCTTGAATTCAAGGTTAATGGCCTCGCGGTTGGAAGCGCTGATGGTGCCAGTCGCGGCCTGTTGCGTCAACTCGGCGGCGCGTGTCAAGAGGGCGGTGACTTCTTCCAGAGCGCCGTCTCCGACTTGCAGGTAAGCGATACCATCGTAAGCGTTGCGTCTGGCCTGGGCGGATACTCTTATGTCGGCGCCCAATCTGTTGCTGATGGCCAAACCGGCGGCGTCGTCAGAGGCCTTGTTGATGCGCGCGCCCGTGGTCAGGCGTTGTATTGTTTTTTCCAGTCCGGACTGGGTTACGCCCAATGTTCTGCTGGCGTTGATGGCGGAAATGTTATTGAGAATAGACCCTGCGGCCATGGCATCCTCCTTGATGCGTTGGGTGGCGTCCGTGCCACCATGTTTTGACGTTCAATGTTTCGGCAACTTTTTCCCCGGACTTAACTTTTTTTTTCTTACATTTTTGAAACCATATATTATTCCGTGTTAAATATTGATAGCGCATGTGCCCAAAGGCCCATGCGCCCTTGTAGCAGTTCAACACTTTGTAGTTGAACTGCTATGCTGGGATTTACAAGTAAATCCCAGCCGCTTATTGCTTGTAGAGTACTCTGCCCACCGTTGCGCAAGCAATAAAAGCGAAAAATGCTATTTTGCTAGCTGACTGGAGGTTTTGGTCATGACTGATTCCGCCGCAATGACAAAGGCAAATCCCTCGTTCGATTTGGATATTGAACTCACTCTTACTAAAAATAACGCGAAACGCAAAATTCGTGTCGGGGCGAACATTACATTTGAGCGCCTGCACAAAATAATCGGAGCGGCGTACAACTGGCATGAGTGCCATCTGTACCAGTTTTTGCTGTTCAAAAAAGGCGAGCCTGAAGAGATGCCTTCCATTGAGATTGTCACAGACAAGGAAGACTCGTTCAATCCCAAAACAGCGAAACTCGCCCGTCGCGCGAAGCTGTGCGATTATTTGGACGAGTACAAGTATATCCTGTATATTTATGATTTTGGCGACGATTGGTCGCACTACATTGACGTTGTGGGTAAATCTGATAATTGCGACGGCAAGTTGCCCTTGCTCCTTGATGGCGAGAATGACGCGCCGCCTGAAGACTGCGGAGGCGCGGAGGGCTTCGCCGACTTCCTTGAGATCGTCAATAACCCAAAGCACAAGGAACACAAAGGAACAAAAAAGTGGGCTAAAGAGCAGGGTTGGGAGCCTTTTGACTTAGAGCGAGCCAGACTGTGTGTTTATTTGGCGGGGAATCCTGGACGCGGCGTTAGGGTACAAGATAGTTGATAATTGCGGCTTGACCGGCGGAGAATATGTGTCTCTTATTTCATTGGCGATGATAGTTAAGGACGAAGAAACATCTCTGGCGCGCTGCCTGAAGTCGGTTGAAACGCTTGTTGATGAAATAATTATAGTTGACACAGGCTCAACGGATAAGACAGTTGAAATCGCGCGGGGCTTTGGGGCGTGTGTGCGTCATTTTAAGTGGCGCGACGACTTTGCGGCGGCCAGGAACGAGAGCCTCAAATATTGCCTGAATCCTTGGGTTCTCATTTTGGACGCGGACGAGGCCATTGACCCGCTGGACCATGAAAAAATCAAAGACGCCTGTCTGCGCCCAGGAGCGGATGCCTGGGAGCTGACCATACGCAACTATATGTCGTCGTCTATGGCGACCACCCATGATATTGGAGCCGCGCCTAATAAATCCACTTACAATGAAGGCAAAGAATGCCCGTTTTATACAGATAACCCGTGTCTGAGACTGGTAAAGAAATTTGACGGTTTGTCATTTACGGGCAAAATTCACGAAACCATAGGCAAGACAATTCTGTCACTGGGAAAGACCATCGGCGGGCTGGACGCCGTGATACACCACTACGGAAAGCTGAACAGCGACAGGGAGGGGTATAAGGCGCGGTATTACTTTACGCTTGCCGAGCGCGAGGCTCAAAAAAACCCTGCGGATAAGTGGAGCCAGTTTAATTTACTGCAACAGGCACTGCGCGCCGAGCAGTGGGAGGCCGCGCTGGGGGCGGCTCAGGCGACCATAAAATTCAATCTGACGGCGGAGCCGCTTGTATTCTATGGGGCCGGGGTGGCTCTGCAAAAGATGGAGAGGCACGAGGAAGCCGTTGAGTATTTTGACTTGCTGTTAAAACAGAATCCCAAACACGCTCTGGGCATTCTGTGCAAGGGGTCTTCGTACGAAGCCCTTGGAAACGCGAATGGCGCGCGCGAACTAATGATAAAGGCCATAGACTTGCAGCCGAGCTATGTGCCCGCGTATGTGAGCCTGTCTGAATTGGAACTGCGTTTAAACAATTTTGAGGCAGCTCGTAAAATAGCTCTGGACGCTATGAATGTCACCCCAGCGGAGTCGGCGCTGTACGACCTATTATTAAAAATTGAACTTGCCAGGGACAACCGCCAACAAGCCGCGCAGGACGCGCTGCGCGGGATACAACAGTGCCCCGCCGGCGGCGAGGGCAGGTGGCACCGCCTTGTCGCGGTCTGTCTGTACCAGACCGGCGAGACCGCCGCCGCCAGATCCATGCTGGAACTTGGCCTCAGAACATTTCCGAATGATCCTGACCTGACGCGGCTGAAGGGGATGATTTAAAATTTATAGCCGATCAACTTTAAAATCATCCTGTTTATCCAAGTGGGAGGCGCTTCGTTTCAAGCCCACATTTTCGTTACGCGCTCCGCCAACAGGAATGGAGGCAAATCACAATTGGCACTGGCGCCGCGAGGGGGCACAGTGGCTTACGGCGATTGACCGCGTTAAAAGCGGAACGACAGGCGCAGACGAAAAAAGCATGGTATAGCAGTTCCCATTGTCAATGCTACAAATGGCCGTGTGAATGCGGCTGTTTGCGGCATGTTGCGCTGCCGCTTTTGCACAGCAGCAATGTGATTTGGTATGATTTGGTCTCAAAGCACAGTGGAGTAGAAATGAAGCAATGGCGTGGAATAGACACGACATGCCAAGAACGCGACATCGTATCAGGGTTTCCCTGTTTTTCAAAAACTTTGGCGCTTTAGCGTTCAATGTCAATTGAACGCGACTTGGTATTAGAGGTAAGCAACTGCCAGAGTTTGAGCGTCAAGTCTGCCATGTATTCCTTTTTGGATACAATCTTAGTTCGACGGGTAACCCTTCCAAGATGGTGCCGTGTGTTGCTGTTGTCTTGCTCAATGCTGATAGTATGAGTTTTACCAATAATATGCCTCCGGTGGCAGCATCTCGGCAAACGTATTCCATTTGTCTGTATAAAACGTG
>JAITCJ010000069.1 GCA_031283145.1 Holophagales bacterium
CTTTTAGCATGTTCAGGCGGAGGGGACAGCGTTGCCCTTTTGTCGTGCTTGGTAGCTTTGAGCGCGAATTTGAAGTTAGAACTTGCTGTTGCCCATGTCGATCACGGTTTGAGACCAGAATCAAAGGAAGAGGCTGAATACGTAAAAGAACTGTGCAAAAACTTTAATTTAAAATTAGTCTCCTGCTCCTTAGACATAACCAGACATGCGTCCATTACAAACCAGGGTTTAGAAATGGCCGCGCGGGAACTGCGCTGGTCGTGGTTAAAAAAAGAAGCCGCAAATATTGGCGCCACATGGATTGCTACTGGTCATACCATCGAAGATCACACTGAAACTGTACTTTTGCGTCTGGCCAGAGGCAGCGGACCGGGGTGCCTGTCAGGTTTGTCGGCTACTCAAGCGCCGCGCTGGTCGCCATTAATAGAATGTCGCCGCGAAGAACTCAGAAATTATTTGCGAGGACTGGACATTGAGTGGCGGGAGGATTGCACCAATGATACCGGTTTTACCCCGCGTAACAGATGGCGCAAACATTTGGCTGGTTTTCGAACAGAAGCACCTTGTATAGACAGACATTTATGGGAAACTCACAGGCAAATCGCTGATTTGTTGGAACTCAGAAACACCGCTGTTTTGTCATGGAGAGGAACTCGCTGGAATATTTCAGAGGACAAGCACATATGGCTGAACATTGGTTGGAAGCCAAGTGATTTGGTATGGGTGTTGGAAGCCGCATTTCGGGAATTGAATATAGTCAGAGAACACACACATCTTTTCGACTTGGCGGCTTGGGTTTCAAAAGTATTGTATCGGCCCCTTAAAAGGTCCTGGAACTGGGGTAACTGGTCACTTTGTCCACAATCCCGCGGCGCATCCCTACAATTAGGGGTCACGAATAATCCAGATCACTGATATAATCTATGGAGCGGAGATTCCCGCCAGTCATCAGTACACGGAGGAATATTGAGTTCAGTTATGAAAACATTCTTGGTATGGGGTGGAATTATTTTTGTTGTATTGTTTGCTCTAAACCTCGCAAACAAGGGAAACAAGGTCAGAGAAATACCGTTCTCAACTTTTTACGTTGAGGGTCAGGCCGGCAAATATGCCAGCGTCACTTTAACAGGGCAGGATATTGAGGGTGCCTATAAAGACTCTATGGACGGCCCAAAGGGCGAGATTTACAAAGAATTCAAAACAGTTGCTCCCTTGTGGCCCCAGTTGGCTCAAAACATCAATGAATGGACCCGGGAATACATGGTTGAGGGCGACCCCAAATCAGGTATGAAGCTGGAAGTTTTTAAAGCTGTTAAACCCAGTGAAAACAATTTTTATATAATTTCCTTCATATTGCTTCCAATGCTTGTCATTGTCTTGCTTTGGTTTGTATTTATGAGACAGGCCCAAATGGGCGGGAACAAAGCTCTCAGTTTTGGTAAAGCAAAAGCAAGGGGACTTTCCACCTCCGCCAAACGCATTACCTTTGCCGATGTTGCCGGATGTGATGAAGCCAAAGCCGAATTGGCCGAAGTTGTTGACTTCCTTAAGGACCCTTCCAAGTTCGTCAAACTTGGAGGCAAAATTCCAAAAGGTCTATTGCTCATGGGGCCTCCAGGGACAGGAAAAACACTGTTGGCCCGCGCTATTGCAGGTGAGGCCAAAGTTCAATTTTTCAGTATATCCGGTTCTGACTTTGTGGAAATGTTTGTCGGCGTTGGCGCCAGTCGTGTTCGGGACTTATTTGAGCAAGGTAAAAAGAGCGCGCCCTGTATTATATTCATTGATGAAATTGACGCCGTCGGACGACATCGCGGCGCTGGTCTGGGCGGCGGTCATGATGAACGCGAGCAGACACTGAATCAGTTGCTAGTCGAAATGGATGGTTTTGAAGGCAACGAAGGCGTGATTCTCATTGCCGCCACCAATAGACCCGATGTGTTAGACCCTGCCCTGCTGCGGCCCGGCAGGTTTGATCGCCGCGTAATGGTGGATCGTCCTGACGTAAAAGGCCGACATGAAATCTTAAAAGTTCATACAGATAAGATTCCCCTTGACTCCGATGTGGATTTGGAAGTAATCGCGCGGGGTACCCCTGGCTTTTCCGGAGCCGACCTCGCCAACCTTTGCAATGAAGCCGCTTTGGGCGCAGCAAGGCAAAATAAAAAAAGTGTAGGGATGATTGACTTTGAATCTGCAAAAGACAAGGTTTATATGGGCAGTGAGCGCCGCTCAATGGTGATGACAGAAGATGACAAGAAGATCACGGCTTACCACGAAGCCGGTCACACTGTTGTTGGCGCTAGCCTGCCCGTACTGGACGTTGTTCACAAAGTGACGATTATTCCGCGCGGACGCGCTCTTGGCGTCACATGGCTGCTGCCCGAACGGGATCGGTACAACACCACAAAGGAGTATATGGAAGCTCAGATTTCGTTTGCGATGGGCGGCCGATTGGCGGAAGAAATTTTCTTCGCTCAGCTTTCCACAGGCGCGAGCAATGACATCCAACAAGCCACAAGCATGGCCAGGTCAATGGTTACTGAATATGGTATGTCAGAAAAAGTTGGCCCATTGAACTACGGCGCGGGGCAGCACGAGATTTTCCTTGGCAGGGACTTCACTCAGCAGCGAGATATTAGTGAAGAAACCGCCAGGCTGATTGACAGCGAAATTCGAGATATTGTTTTACGCAACTATCAACGCGCAAAAGACATAATTGAAGCTAAAAAGGATCGCCTCATCGCAATCGCGGAGGCGTTACTTGAGCGCGAGACTCTTGACAGCGCTGACGTACAAACGATAATGAACGGTGAAAACTTACCTCCACCGCTCAAAAAAATTGAAACAACGTCAGAACCCCCAACATCCGGCAACGGATCTGTTTTTGATCTATTGCCGGTTTAGTATTCATGTATTGGGAATTGCCTCGTAACAAAGTCCGCCTGGGGAGTCTTTGTTATCTGGCAATACTCAATCTCACACCGGACAGCTTTAGTGATGGCGGTTTATTTCTTGATACGGATAGCGCTTTAAATCACGTAGGGGGATTGTTGGCTCAAGGCGCTCAAATCATTGATATTGGAGCCGAAAGCACAAAGCCAGGCTCACATCCGGTAGAGCATAAGGAAGAATGGGCGCGCATTGCTCCCATAATGAGCGGCATTCAGAAAGAACACCCGGACTGTCTGCTGAGCATAGACACGCGCCACACGGAAACCGCTCGTTTGGCCTTGTCCCTTGGCGCGGACATCATTAATGATGTGACCGGTTTCCAAGACCCTGAGATGTTAGAACTGATTTCCAATTCAAATTGCGGTCTCATTGCCATGCGGATACGCATGATTAACGGCCATATTTGGATGCCTGATTATTCTGACCCATCCCCAAAAGATGCTGATAGCGCTATTCAAGAACTTAAAATCGTCAGAGACCGTTTATTTAATGCGGGAATTGAGCCTGAGCGCATTCTTCTTGATCCTGGTTTTGGTTTTGGGACAACTTTTTTAGAAGACCAGGCTCTATGGGGGGCGCTGCCTGAAATACCAGCTCTGTTGAATTGGCCTGTTGAGAGATTTTGTATTGGGATTTCTCGAAAAAGATTTGTAGCCCGCAGTTTTGAAGTTGGCGAAAATATTTTATTGGACGTCAAAACCGCCGAACTGAACAAAAATGCTGTAAATATTGGGTACAGGGTGTTACGGACACATTCGATTCCGAGGTGTTAAATGGGTCTCAAATATTTTGGTACAGATGGCATTAGAGGACATGCCTTTGAGCCGCCCCTGTCCATTGAAGAATTTTACAGGTGGGGTCAGGCATGGGCTGTCGCGGCAAAAGACAACAATATTCAAAACCTGATAATCGGATGGGATGGACGCACTAGTTGCGCAACACTGTTGCAAGCGTTTCTGGCCGGGTTTGGTTGTGAAATAAAAACAATTTTGTTGGGTATTGTTCCCACGCCGGCAGTGGCCTGGATTACTTCCCGTCAAGCAAGCGCTTGGGGCCTTGTTATTAGCGCCAGTCATAACCCGCCGGAAGATAATGGATTAAAAGGATTTGATTCTAAAGGGGCAAAGTTGGCCGAAGAAATTGAACTTGCCATTGAATTAGCGTTTGCCGCCACATCAAATGATAAAGTTGAAAAATCCGTTTGCCAGCGCAATAGCCGCGAATTGACAATACAACCGGAGATCATGGAAAAATATTTGATCCATCTTGGCGAAATACTGGTTCCCAGTTCATTTCCAATTGCCATAGACTGCGCTCACGGAGCCACGGCTCCTTGGGCTGGTCGTATCTTTAAGGGGTCAATCCACTGGGTTGGCATTCCGGCCGACGGTGAGCGAATAAATGTTGGTGTTGGTTCCACTCAACTGGATACTTTGCGCCAGCGTTTGCTTACCGCAAAGATTGGCGCGGGCATCGCGTTTGACGGCGATGGAGACCGCTGTCTGATTCTGGATGACAAGGGTGAAGTTGTTGATGGCGATCAAATGTTGTGGCTGTTAGCTCAGGATCATAAACTACGCGGCGTTACGCCTCCAGGCATCATTGGCACTGTTATGTCCAATGGCGGTTTGGAACAGGGATTAAATGAGTTAGGCATTCCATTTGTCCGCACACCTGTTGGCGATAAGTTCATGGTTCGTGAACTTGACATTACAGGTTGGGACATGGCCGCCGAAACATCGGGACACTTGATTCAACGCCATGTCGGCCCAAGCGGCGATGGACTGGCTACGGCATTGGCTGTTTTACGGATTATCATCAAAAAGCCTGTGGAACATCGTTGGAACTGGCGTTTTAAGCCCTGGCCATTGAAATTAGTCAATATCAGGGCACAGCGCCGCAAAGATTTGGAGTCATGTACAGCCCTCCAGAAAGCCATTGAATCTGTTAATCAAGACCATGGGAATTCAATCCGTCTGGTAATAAGGTGGTCCGGAACCGAACCATTACTTCGTTTAATGGCGGAAGCCAAAGAAAACTGGCAAGTCGAACAGGTCTTAGAACGCCTGACAACCGCCGCTAAGGAGGATTTATTGGCCTAATATAGCATTTTTCGCTTTTATTGTTTGCTTAACAGCGGACAAAGTTTACCTACAAGCAATAAGCGGCCATGAACTCTTGCGTGCATTCTGCAAGCAAATTCCGACATAGCAGTTCAACCACGAAAAGTTGAACTGCTATAGAGTGACGTACAATTTTAAAGTTGTTTCACTGTAGAATTGGAACGATGGGTAAAAAATTGTGCGAGGGTTTTTAAAATGCGTCTGGGTGTGAATATTGATCATGTGGCTACTCTGCGTCAGGCGCGGGGTGGGCATGAACCTGAACCAATAGCGGCGGCATTAGCCGCTCAGGGCGCTGGCGCTCACACTATTACTGTCCACATGCGTCAAGATCGCCGTCATATTCAAGAAAGAGATATTCGTATTTTAAAAGAGTTACTTTTAATCCCGCTCAATGTTGAGTGCGCCGCAACGCCCGAAGCTCTCGAAATGGTTGCCTCAATGCGGCCCCAGTGGGTCACGCTGGTTCCTGAAACCAGGGAAGAGCTCACTACTCAAGGTGGTCTTGATATTGCTTTTCTACAATCTCACTTGAGACAGATAATCCGCGACTATCACGCTTCTGACATTCGCGTGAGCATTTTCATTGACGCCAATACGGACCAGGTTAAAACAGCAGCCAAACTGGAAGCGGATGCCGTTGAATTCAACACGGGCTCGTATGCCGGCCTTTCGCTCGGAACAAACCCAGAGCCATTGCTAGCCGCTCTTAAAGAAAACTGCCGATTGGCCTCGCGCCTGGAGTTAGAAGTACTCGCCGGCCACGGACTGAACCTGCGAAATGTTGGCCCCATTGCCGCTATCCCTGAAATCATGGAACTCAATATTGGTCACAGCATCATCAGCCGCTCTGTTTTTGTAGGCATTGAACAGGCTGTCCGAGAAATGCTCAAAGCCATAAGGGAACCAGATGTTTGAATTGCCTTGGAAATTATTTTTACATTATTTGTGACAATTTTCTAAGAAAACGCTCTAGCTTTAGTCCAATAGTGCGATATAAATGTAGTAAGCGGTAAAAGACGCTTGATGTAATTTGCAGTAATGGCTCACTTCCAGTCAGGCCACAAGTAAGATAACCTAATTATGTTGCTGTGAAACTAGCTGGAATTTTGATGGTTTTGATTTGACACACTGTTTCAAACCGACTGACCGGGAAGTTGTTTGGGGTAAATCATGGATCAACCGAATATGACATCAAAAGAAACACAAATCGAAAATGATTCAGGACATCCCGAAACTCTTTTACGCGAGTTCCGTGAGCGCAATGAGGCGTTGGATGCCAAATTCGACAAACTTATTGAATCCATACAGCAAATACGTTCAGAAATGCAGCATGACGCTGAATCCGGCCTTTTACGTCTATCGCAGGCCGCTGTTGATATGATGAATGGCCGCGTTTACCAATACATTGATATACAAGCAAAGGGAGAGCTTGGTATCTTGGTGCGGACTTTTAATCAGACCTTGGCAAATCTTCAGCAGCTTGACGTATCAGTAAAAGATCAGACCAACAAAGTTCCGGAGGTCGCGGCGCAGCTTGACGCTATTACCGCTGATACTGAAGTAGCCACACAAAACGTCATGAACAGACTGGATGTACTCATGGCAAAGACAGAAGACGCCGGCGCTTTTTTCGCCGATGTTCAAAAAAGCTCCGAGGAATACAAGACATGGCATGAGCAGTTGTTCAGTGATATATCCGTTTTTCTGGATCGTGCTAAAAAAGGTGAAAACTCCGCGATCGTGGCTCAGGAAATATTGGATTACGCATTCGAACTTCAGGTATCACCTAAGCCCAAGCCCATTGATGTTTCAAACGGACAATCCATATTCCAATCAATTTCTGATGAAGCCTTTGAAATTCTCAACATACTTCAATTCCAGGACATCACGAGACAAAAGGTTGAAAAAATCATCCAGTTGCTAAAACATTTCCGGCAGTCGCTTGATCGCTTGTTAGAAATTTTCAAAATCAAAGAAGAAGATGAAGAAGAAACCGGGGAAGAAGATAGTAATGTTTTTGAAAACCGCAATGTTGCCACCCAGGACAACATTTTTAATACAGGGGTCACAGCAGCCAAGGATACCGGCTCTGTAGATGATATTATCGCCCAGTTCAAATCGCTTCAATAGGGGCATATATGCCAGAACAAAACCAAGACTTCATTATCAGTGACATCTCACTAGCCTCTTGGGGAAGAAAAGAAATAACAATAGCTGAATCTGAGATGCCCGCGCTAATGGCAATCCGCGAGGAATACGCCGCAAAACAGCCTTTAAAGGGAGCTAGGATTGCCGGCAGTCTTCATATGACCATTCAGACCGCCGTTCTCATTGAGACTTTGAAAGCGCTCGGCGCGGAAGTCAGATGGGCCAGTTGCAACATTTTCAGCACTCAAGATCACGCCGCCGCCGCGATAGTTCAAACAGGCACATCCGTTTTCGC
>JAITCJ010000089.1 GCA_031283145.1 Holophagales bacterium
ATACTGGTATTTTTGTCCTGGTTTCAAGCCGGTAACGCGCACGGCGTGATGTGTCGTATTGGCGCTGATCAGACCGTGGCGCACCGTTTGAGCCGTTTTTGTCAATTCGTCAGTGCCGTATTCAACCCGCCCCACGCAAGGCTGGTTTGTAGTCCAAAGGATGGTGACGCCATCAGCGGTCAGTTCTTGCAGGTATGGACCGTGCGTTACCGTTAAAAGCGGTTCCTGAGCGATTAGCGCCTGCAAACAGAAAATACAGATTGATATTGACTTCAAGTTCATTTTCCGTCCTCCGTTTTTTTAGCTGGCAGGCCGCGTTGATACTACGTGTTTTTGTAGTGGACTTCGCTCAATTCGCGGAGGCGTTCGGCGGCTGATTCAGGCGTGATGTCGCGGCCGGGCATTCCCAGCATTTCAAAGCCGACCATAAATTTGCGAATAACCGCGCTTCGGAGCAGCGGGGGATAGAAGTGCATGTGCAGCGTCCATTCAGGATGGTCTTGAGAATCAAAGGGCGATTGGTGAAAACCCATGCTGTAGGGAAAGCTGACTTCAAACAGATTGTCGTACTTGGTTGTCAGACGCTTCAAGACGTCCGCCAGCGACTTGCGCCGCGCTGTGTCCAGGTCCAACAGGGAGGATGCCCTGAAGCGCGGCAGTACTATTGTTTCAAAGGGCCATGTCGCCCAAAATGGCACCAGGGCGACCCAATGATCGTTTATAACAACAGCGCGGCAGTCTGCCTCCATCTCGCGCGACGCCACGTCTTCAAGCATAGGGCGGCCGTGTTTGGCAAAATAGGCTCTTTGCTGAATCAGTTCTTTTGCCGGCTCGTTGGGTAATCTTTGCGTGGCCCAAATTTGGCTGTGCGGGTGGGGATTGGAACACCCCATCAATTCGCCTTTGTTTTCAAAAATCTGAATACTGGCGATATTTGGGTTGCCGCTCAAAATTCTGGTTTCGTCTGTCCAGACAGAAATGACGTCTTCAATTTCTTCCAGCGAAAGTTCCGGCAAAGACAAGTTGTGACGGGGAGAAAAACATATTACCCGGCAGATTCCATATTCAGGCTCAACTCGAAAGAGCGGGTCATCCTGCGCTTGACCGCTGTTTTCAAGCGGCAGCAGCGCGGCAAAGTCATTGTCAAAAGCAAAAGTACCCGTGTACTGCGGGTTGCTCTTTCCTCCGGCCCTCTCGTTTCCGGGACAAAGGTAGCACTTGGGGTCATACTCAGGGCGGGACGTTTCCTGAACGCGCTCCACCTTGCCCTGCCAGGGACGCTGGGTCCTGTGGGGGCTTACAAGCACGTACTCGCCTGTGAGCGGGTTCAGTCTTCTGTGCGGTATGTCAGACACCATTGCTCCGTTATCCCAGTTCCTCAGTTCCGCCCTTTAGCTGGCATATGTGAATTATGGGTTCTTTGCCTAATTTTTGACGGAACGCTTCGCCCATAATGTTTTGAAAGTCCGCTAAAGCTACTTCTTCCACCAAATTAACAGTACAGCCTCCGAAGCCGCCGCCCGTCATGCGGCTGCCCAGGACTCCCGCCGCGCTTTCGGCGACGGACTGGAGGGCGTCCAGCTCAGGGCAGGTTATTTCGTATTCATCCCTCATGCCATAGTGACTGTGGTTCATATTGACGCCGAAAGTTGCCAGATCATTGTCGGCCAGGGCGTTACACGCCGCGAGTACGCGCTGGTTTTCGGCGATTACATATGAACAGCGGCGATACACAACTTCGTCCATATCAGGTCTGGCGGCATCCAGCATGTCGGGGCTTATATCACGCAGAGACACTATTTCAGGATGATGGCGCTTGAGAATTTCCACGCCCGTTTCACACTGGGAACGGCGTGTGTTGTATTCGCCGCCCGCGTGACTGTGTTTTACCTGGCTATCGCATAGCACAACGCGGACGTCCGCGCGGCTGAATGGGACAAAGATACAGGAAAGGTCTCGGCAGTCCAGTTGCAGCAGAGTTTTTTCACGTCCCAGCACTGACGCGAACTGATCCATGATGCCGCAATTCATGCCGACAAAATTGTTTTCGGCCCGCTGACCCAGCTTGGCAATGGCCACGCGATCCAATCCCAGATTGAACAAGCTGTTTATGGCAAAGGCGAAACCCGTTGTCAATGCCGCGCTGCTGCTCATGCCGCTGCCAATCGGGATGTCGCCTCCGAAAACGGCATCGACAGGCGGAACATAAATACCCATCGCGCTGAATTCAACCAGAACGCCTTGCAAATAATCAGGCCAGCCCAATTCGGAGCGGGAGAATATACCCGCCGTCAAATCAAAGGTTTGATTGAGATCAAGCGAAACCCAATGACATTGGCTCTCTTTGCCGGGTTTCATAGCCAGGTAAATGGCGCGGTCTATGGCCGCCGGCAATACGTAACCTTCGTTGTAGTCTGTGTGCTCGCCGATGAGATTGACCCTGCCGGGCGCTCTGATCAGTATAGACTCACGGCCAAACCTGGCTTCAAACGCTTCGCGGACTCTGTCTATGATCACAGGTGTCATGAAGCAGCGCCTTTACGCTTGCGGGCCAGCGCCAGACCAAGCATGATTCCGCCGAATACGAGCATCACTATACCCCACACCAGGTTGACATTTATCCCCAGTGAGATCAAATACATGTCTTCGGGAGTAACAAGGCCAAAGATTGTCAGCGTTACTCCAAAGCCGATAAAGAGCAAACCTATTGGGAAACGTAAATCAAATTGCATATGCGCGCCTTTAAGCAAAGATCAGGTTTAATACGAGAGCGCAGGCCAATATGACCGCGCCAAGCATTGCCGGACGTTTATACCATGCCAGATGAGCGTCGGAATGGCGCTCTGTGAGGCTGTACACCAATCCGCGCAGTTCGTTGTCGGTCTTGGCGCGCCTGGTCAGCAAGCTCACAAGTATGGTCGCGGCAAAGCATACGCTCCAGGACCAGATCGCCGTCCAGAAATTTTGCGCCATCTCGGACGGATAGTGGCGCAGCGCGCCTGAAATCAGCCAGCCGCCCTTGATGCCGACTGCGGCGCCAAACGGCATTGTGAGTCCATGATGAATCGAAGCGGCTATCGTCCCTGACAGTAATCCGTAAAACGCGCCGTGGCCGGTTGTTCTGCGCCAGAACATTCCGAGCAGGAAAGTCGCGAACAGCGGGGCGTTTACAAAGGCGAATACCAACTGGAGCATGTCCATAATGTTATTAAAGCTGGCGGCCAGGTAAGCGGCCGCCAGGGATATAAGCGTTCCCGCAACAGTGGCGGCTCTGCCCATCCACAAGTAATGCCTGTCGCTCTTTCCTCCGGCCAGATAACTTTGGTAAATGTCATAGGTCCAAACTGTGTTGAAAGCCGTTACGTTTCCGGCCATCCCGCTCATAAAGCTGGCCATCAGCGCCGTAAGCCCAAGCCCCAAAAGCCCCGATGGAAAGTAGTGAGCCAGCATGCTGGGAATAACCATGTCGTAATCCAGCACTGCCGCGCCATTCACCACTTTTTCAGGTATTGAGAATCCACCGCTGGTCGCTGTCAGCGCAATGGCTATCATGCCTGGCACAATCACCAGTATCGGGAACAGCATTTTGGGCACAGAGGCTATTAAAGGCACACGCCTTGCGCTGGCTTCGTCCTTTGCGGCCATTGCTCTCTGCACAACCAAAAAGTCCGTACACCA
>JAITCJ010000162.1 GCA_031283145.1 Holophagales bacterium
CCCCTCTCTATTTTGGCGGGATGATGGTCAAATCAGGCCAGGCCGATGGTTTCGTCGCGGGCGCCTTAAACACGACAGGGGAAACTGTCAGAGCCTGTCTGCTGACCATAGGATGCGCACCCGGCATCAAGACTGTTTCGAGCGCGTTTTTAATGGTTCATCCAGATGAAAAGTTTGGTCAAAATGGCGCGATGATGTTCGGGGATTGCGCGGTACTGCCCGATCCAGCACCCGAACAACTGGCTGATATAGCCGTTGCCAGCGCCGACGCCGCCAAGGCAATGCTGGGCGCAGAGCCAAAGGTGGCCATGCTGAGTTTCAGTACGGCCGGAAGCGCCGAACATGACAAAGTAACCAGAGTCCGCGAAGCCCTGGCGATAGTTAAAGAGCGCCGTCCGGAGCTTCAGGTTGACGGCGAAATACAGTTTGACGCGGCAATGATTCCGGTAATAGGCCAAAAGAAGTTTCCAGGCTCAAAAGTGGCCGGCAATGCCAATGTATTGGTCTTTCCCGACCTCAACGCGGGAAATATAGGCTATAAGATTGCGGAGCGATTTGGCGGATGCAGCGCCAATGGCCCGGTATTACTTGGCTTGGCTAAGCCAGGTAATGACCTGAGCCGCGGCTGCCCCGCTGAAGACATTGTAAATACCGTCATCTTGACTGTCTTACAGACGGCGTAACAGGATATAAGCAATAAGGGCGCATGGGCTTTCAGGCCCATGCGCTATCAATGTTTGGCAGGAGTTCGCATCCCCTGCCAAACATCCGCCCCGCGCTGATACCCCGCCTTTCAAGGCGGGGCAACGGGGCTGTTCCGACCTAAAGGCCGGTGTCTCAAACCACAGTGGAGCATAGATGAAGCGAATCGCCTTTTTTATTTCCGGTACCGGCGGAAACGCCTTAAATCTATTTAAGGTATGCGGTGAAGGCGGAATTGACGCTTTGGCAGTTATGGCAATTTCAAGCTCGGCTAAAGCGATTGGCGTAGAACGACTCAGAGCCGTCGGGTTGCGTGTTGAAGTAGTAATCAGGAGTTCTTTCAATTCGGATGATGAATACAGCCGTGAGTGCTTTTCGCGCTGTGAGGCCGATGCGGTTGATATCATCTGCCTGTGCGGCTTTCTCAAAAAACTTGTAATACCGGATCAATGGATGGAGAGGGTTCTGAATATACATCCTGGGCCATTGCCTCAATTTGGCGGATCGGGGATGTACGGTCACTTTGTTCACGAAGCCGTTCTTTCGGCGGGAGTTTCCGAGAGCGGCCCCACAATCCACTTGGTTGACAACCAATATGACCACGGAAAAATCCTGGCTTTTGAACCTGTTCCGGTATTCACGGGAGATACGCCGGCGACACTTCAAAAACGTGTTTATGAAGCGGAAATGAGGTTGTATCCTATAGTGTTGCGGAATTTTATCAGTTCACTCTCAGCTAAAGGAAATCAGCGATGACAAAACTCAAGATTGCGGTATGCGGCGTTGGAAGCCTTGGACAGCACCATGCCAGAATAGCGGCGGCTTCCGAACAGACAGAACTTGTCGCCGTAGTTGACACCGACCAGGAAAGAGGCCGTGAAATTGCCGCCAAGTACAATACAACCTGGTCTTCTGACTTGAGTTCGGTAATAGCAAAAGTGGACGCGGTACAAGTAGCGGCTCCGACAGGCTTTCATTTGGATATTGGAAAGCAGGTGCTGGAGTCAGGGAAACACTTGTTAATGGAAAAGCCCCTGGCAGGAAATCTGGAGCAAGGCAGGGCGCTGCTCGAATTGTTCGCCAAAAAGAAAACAGAAAAACCTGATTTAATAGGCGCTGTGGGTCACTTAGAACGATATAACCCGGCGGTGATAGCCCTCAGAACATCGGGATTCTCTCCCCGCTTCGCGGAAGCAATACGGGTTTCCCCCTTTCCAATGAGAAGCCTGGAAGTAGATGTGGTTATGGATGTGATGATCCATGACCTGGATCTCTTATTGTCCCTTTTTAAGCGCAAGGTCAAGAGCGTTGAGGCGGTTGGCGTACCGGTTTTGACACAATTTCCAGATATAGTCAACGCACGGATCAAATTTGAGGGCGGCAGCTTTGCCACAGTCACAGCCAGCCGTGTGGCCCGCAAAAAAGAACGCGTATTGCGTATTTTCGGCGAGGGCGAATACGCGGCGCTGGATTTCGCGGAGCAAAAATTAGAGCGTCTCAAGCTGATAAAGACGCCGGAAGGGCCGCAGGTTGTGCCTGATACCACTGAGATTGCCAAAGACGAGCCTCTCAAACTGGAATTGGAAGCCTTTTATCAGGCTTGTACAGGACACAGTCAGGACGTCGTTACATTCCAGGAAGCCTTTGAAGCCATGATAGTGGCCGACCAGGTTCAACACGCGATAGCGGCAAGTCTGCTGGAAGCCGGATTTAAATTGTAGCGCCTGAATGCTCTTCGACCTTGCTTCCCTGACCAAACCTCTGGTTACAGCGCCGCTGGCGCTGGAGCATTTGGATCTGGACAGGGACTGGAGGTTGGAGCTTGGCTTTGCGAATTGGTCAGGCTCAATAACCCCGCGCCTTTTACTCTCGCATTCTGCGGGATTGCCGCCCTGGATGCCTTATACGGGGATGCCGCTGTCTGAGCAAATAGATAATTTTGACGCTTGGGGACGTCACGCGCTTTTACATAAAGCGGTTTGGGGAGAGATTACATACTCTGATATCGGATACAGGCTGCTGGCTGAAATACTGGAAATAGAGACGCGACAGGATTGGAATCTCCTTGGCGAGGCGCTCACAGGATTAAATTGCGCCCCCTGGAGCGAAGCTCCCGTTTTTATGCCGCCTGGCGCGGATATTGAGGCTTGGTCCATCGCGACGACGCTCCCATTTCCTGAGCCTGAGACGGATAAGCCTCACGACGCTAACGCGCGGGCAGGTATGAAAGGTCACGCGGGGTTTGGCGCCACACCCGAATCTCTTCACAGATGGCTCAATACGTGGATTCGCGAATTTTCATCTGTGATGTCCAATGATACTAATCAGTCGCGGGACGGGCAGATATGGGGTCTTGGCCTTCAAAGACTGAGGTCTGGAAGCGGGAGCTTTGCGGAACTATTGAATTACAGACCCATGAGCGGCGTCCATGTCATTGCTGACGATGGAATTGCCGACCCGCCGCAAATTCAGCCTCACATCCCCTCGCGCCCGTCAGATTGGTGGTTCCATTTTGGCTATACAGGTCCGGCTCTTTTTGTAAGGCCCGGCGACGAGACATGTATCCTGATCTGCTGTCACAGACTCAAAGACAAATTTAAGTTACTGACGGCGGAAGAACTGAGAGCCAGAAGATGGTGGATATTGAGCGACTTCGCGCAAAATGGCGGAGCCAGTTGCAAAACTTCGG
>JAITCJ010000047.1 GCA_031283145.1 Holophagales bacterium
AATGAATTGTCTTTGATTGATGGACCCGGGGAAAGTTTTATGACCAGATTTATTGATGAATATTTTGGCTCTACTGTTCGCAGCGGCGCTTATTAATTTAGAGTGGAGATTTTGATGGCAAACAGCAGAAAAAAAGAGCCGACACTCAGCCCGCTGCCCAAGCGTCCGGCCGCTCAGCCGTCAAAAAAACTGGAAACCTTTGCCAGCCCGCGCCCTGGCAGGCCATTTGAAATTGTTTTTGAAACAGAAGAATTTACCTCTCTATGCCCAATGACCGGTCAGCCGGATTTCGCACGACTCAAAATTACTTATCAGCCGGATCAGTTGTGTGTGGAGTCAAAATCCCTGAAACTCTATCTATGGAGTTACCGCAACCAGGGCGCTTTTCACGAAACCGTCACAAATCAAATTCTGGATGATTTATCCGCAGCCGTACAGCCAGTATGGATGAGAGTCGAGGGAGATTTCATGATTCGGGGCGGTATCAGGACATTAGTCGCCGCTGAATTCGGAAAAAGAAAGTAATTTCCGGTTTAAAAACTGGTTGGGGAGGAAGGATTTGAACCCTCACCTGACGGAATCAGAATCCGTTGTCCTACCATTAGACCACTCCCCAGAGGACAAGTACTATCATAGCCAATCAACAAAAGTACGCAAGCCTATTTTATGGCCAACCAACCAGCTCATTTTAAAATAATCCTTGAAAGCATGATAATTTTGTGGCAAACTGATAAGCCTTTGCCGGTGCTCCGCAAGCGCGTGATTTTACGCCGCCCGGCCTCCCCTGGAGATTTTTTATGTACGCAGTGATCAGAACCGGCGGCAAGCAGTACCGCGTTGAAGAAGGCGATATCCTCCGCGTTGAGCGGTTGAATGTTGAACCCAAAAATATTTTTTCCTTTGACCAGGTTCTCTTTTTGGAGAAAGACGGCGATGTGTCTGTCGGCCGTCCTGTAGTTTCCGGCGCGTCTGTTGAGGCCGAGGTCATACGACACGCCCGCTCAAAAAAGATTGTTATCTTTAAGAGCCGCCGCATGAAGACGTATCGCCGTACTCAGGGACACCGCCAGGACTTTACGGAAGTCCGTATCAAAGGCATTAAGGTTTAAAGAAAGCGAGGTTCTGTCATGGCTCATAAAAAAGGTGTTGGTTCAAGCAGAAATGGCCGCGAATCTCAGGCTAAACGACTTGGTGTCAAGGCTTTCGGGGGCGAGCTGGTTTCCGCCGGTTCTATCCTGGTACGCCAACGGGGTACTAAATTTAAAAAGGGCGTCAACGTAGGTATGGGTACCGATCACACTTTGTTCGCCAAAGTCGCCGGAAAAGTCAGGTTCCAGGACAAAGGCCAGCACGGCAGGTTCATCCACGTTGACCCCGCTGAAACGCAGTAATTAAGCTTGTTCCTTGACCATTTGCAGATACATGTGGAAGCCGGCAATGGCGGCGCTGGCGCGGTGAGCTTTCGCCGTGAAAAATTCGTTGAGATGGGCGGCCCCGACGGGGGCGATGGAGGCGATGGGGGGAGCCTGTATCTGAAGTCTGCCAGCAGTCTCAATACTCTTAATCCTTACAGGCATCAGAGGTCTTTTTCCGCCCAGCGGGGAATGAATGGCGAAAGCGCGTTATGCAAAGGAAAAAATGGTCGGAGCGTTACTCTTGAAGTTCCGCTTGGCACTGTCGTACGCGATGCTAATTCGGGTGAATTGCTTGCCGAAATGCTGGAAGACGGTCAGCGGGTCTGTGTTGCCAGGGGCGGCAGGGGCGGTCTTGGCAATAATCACTTCAAAAGCGCGACTAACCGTACGCCCAGAAAATCTCAGCCAGGGGAGACCGGCGAAGCGCGTGATTTGGATTTAGAATTGAAAATGATTGCTGACGTTGGGCTTGTGGGTTTCCCGAACGCCGGCAAAAGTACGTTGGTAAGCCGCGTCAGCGCGGCGCGGCCAAAAATTGCCGACTATCCCTTTACCACTTTGGAGCCTCAACTGGGCGTTGTGCCGGTCACGGATATTGACAGCTTTGTTATTTCCGATATTCCAGGACTTATTGAGGGCGCTGCCCAGGGCGCGGGTTTGGGGATACAGTTTTTACGTCATGTTGAAAGAACCAGAATGCTCCTGCATTTGGTGGATATCTCAGATCCAACGCAAGAGCCGAAAGACGCCGTACATATTATTGAAAGTGAGCTGGCTGAGTTTTCTGACGCGCTGTTTGCCAAACCGCGCTGGCTGGTTGCCACAAAGCTGGATGCTCTGCAAGATGATGGGAGACGTGAACAATTCGAGAAATTGTGCCGCGAGCGGGGTTTGACGCCTGTATTTATTTCCGCTGTTACGGGCGAAGGTCTGAAGCAGCTTATCTATAGTATTCATGATGAGTTGTCCGCTCTATGAAACGGGTTGGGTTATTGGGGGGTGTTTTTGATCCGCCTCATGATGGTCACTTAAAGCTGGCCTGGCTTGCCTGGGAACATTTGCGCCTTGACGAATTGCGTTTTCTTCCAAGTTTTATCAGCCCTCATAAACATAATTCAGCGGCGGCGCCGGAAGTACGGCTCTACATGCTGCGCGAAATGCTTGCTGATACGCCATTTAGTGTTGATACCGTGGAGTTGGAGCTTAGGAAGGTGAGCTATACTGTCAATACTTTGGAAACGCTAAAAAAACTCGAACCGGACGCGGCTTGGATTTTGGTCATGGGGTCTGACCAAGCCGCTGATTTTGCCGGCTGGCGAAACTCCGGCAGGATTTTGGAACTGGCTTCTGTTTCTGTGGCGGAGCGGCCTGACGCTCAGGCGGCGGGCAGTTTCAAAAATACTGCCAAATGGATGGACGCTTCGGGTCTGTCAAATATTATGTTTCCCCGTGTACGCAATGAATGGTCAGGTGTACCGGGTGAATTGGTTTTTTTACCCAGTACTGATTTGGATTTGGCGTCCAGTCAAATTCGGGAGCGCATAGCCGATGGAGAAGGTCCTGTTGGACTCTGTGAGCAAGTAAAACATGTTATCTTGAAGGAAAAGCTGTACCGTTGAATTTTTGAACCCAGGGAGGTCCGATGACCCTTGACGAACGATTGGCCTGTGTTGTTGAAGCCGCCAGATCCAAAAAGGCCGGACATATACGTCTGCTCAATGTGCAAAATATTGCCAGCTTTGCGGATATATTCGTGTTTATGAGCGGCAGCAGCGACCGTCAGAACAGGGCTATCGCCGAAGCCATTTTTGAAGCGCTCAAGGGACTGGGCGAGCGCCCTGTCTCACAAGAGGGAGATAAGGCGGGTGTGTGGATTCTAATGGACTATGGCGATTTGATTGTTCACGTAATGGATGAGAATACCCGTAACCACTACAAGCTGGAGGAACTCTGGAAAGCGGGGAGCGAAATAGAGCTGCCGCCTGATATAGCCAGTCAACCTTAAAATCATCCTGTTTATCCAAGCAGAAGGCACTTCGTTTCAAGACTGCGCCTTCGTTACGTGAGCCGCCGACAGGAATGGAGGCAAATCGCTGTTGGACTGGCGCTGCTAGGCAGCGACATTGACTTACGGCGCTTGACTCCATTAAAAGCGGAACGATAGCGCAGTTCCACTTTTTGTTGTCATTCCTTCTATAGTTCACAGCTACGCTTTCCATTTCGCTCCCCGCCTTCGGCGGCTCACTCCATTACCAGCGCAGCATAGAAACGAAGTGCCTCCACCCCTTGGCAATCCCGTATCGTTGCCTGGCAAATGCCCCGTGGACCAGTTGTGACAACTCAAAGTTGAATTGCTATAGTGCGGACGAAAG
>JAITCJ010000183.1 GCA_031283145.1 Holophagales bacterium
CGCAGGGCGAGCCTTTGCTTTTGCTCCGCCTGCCATTTTATAAACGCCGGATTCAGCGGACCTGTTATTTCAGGCTCCTGCGCGTTGAGCGCGCCGATGGCGGCCGGCGTCAATATCAGAGCCGCAGCCGCCGTTTGCAAAACACGCACGGCGCGTTTTGCCCGTTTTTGCTCTCGTGAGAAAGAAAAGGGACTCATGGTGTTTCCTTTCAGAGTAATAAATTATTGTAACTTGATTAATGATTATTTGGGCGCCATTTATACCTTGTCCAGCGCCTGTTTCAGGTCTGAGATCAGGTCTTCGGCGTCCTCAAGCCCCACGCTAAGGCGAATCAGATTTTCAGTGATTCCGGCGTTGTTTTTTTGTTCAGCCGTCATGTCTGAATGTGTCATGGAACTTGGATGTTCAATCAATGATTCTATTCCGCCAAGGCTCACCGCGAGCTTCATGTGTTTAACTGAATCTAAAACACGATATGCCTCAGCTGCGCCGCCCTTTACAAAGAAGCTTACTATGCTTCCCGTACCGGTAAATTGACTCTTCCACAGTTCAATCTGACGCTGGCCCATACAATCCAGACCAGGGTATGCTAGGCGCTCAACCGATGGGTGGGATAGAAGGAAATCAACTATCCTGACAGCGTTCTTTTGCTGATTTTCCATCCTTATTTGGAGCGTTCCAAGCGAGCGGTGGATCAACCAGGCTGTATCAGGGTCGGAGTTGGATCCCAGAATCGTCCTGTACGCCTTGACTTGAACCATGAGATCATGGCGTCCCATTGAAAATCCAGCGACCAGGTCAGAGTGACCGCCAAAGAACTTTGTGGCGGAGTATAAGACAATATCAGCGCCCATCTTCAATGGGGCGGAAAATATTGGCCCCATAAAAGTGTTGTCAACCATAACCAGTATTTGACGATTGCCGATGGAGTACTTTTTGGCTATGGCCGCCGCGCCGGGGACATCGCATATGGTCATTGTCGGATTGGCCGGTGATTCCAGATAAATAATCTTGATTGTCGGATCATTCTTTACAAGGTCTTCGATGACTTCCATGCTCGCGTCAGCGGGAAAGAACTTAGTGTTGATGTTGAATTGCGGGAGCAGAGCGCGGAAAAAATGTTCTGTTCCGCCATAGACAGGGTCGCTGAATATGAGCGTATCTCCTGGTTTTAGAAAAGTCAGGCATGTGCCGCTGATTGCGCCCATGCCGCTCGCAAACAGAGCGGCTTCTTCCGCGCCGTCCCAGACAATAACTTTCCCTTCCAGTATTTCGCTGTTGGGGTTATTTACCCGCGTGTAGATCAGCGCGGGGCTTTCGCCTGTCTTTGCGGGGGAAAGACCGTACGCGATTTCAAAGGCTCGTTTGCCTTCTTCTGAATTTTTAAAAAGAAACGTGGAAGTGCGAAAAACAGGAGGGATAGCCGCGCCTTCGGAGCGCTGGGGATCATAACCCTTGCTGAAAATAGAGGTTTGAGGTTTAAGATGAGAGTCATTGGACATCCAATCCTCCTTTCGCCAATGTTGCAATTTACTCTAAGTTACAAGGATGTCACGAAATTGCGGCAAAGACCATTCATTGTTGACACACGGCTATGTTTTTTTGACAAAATGGAATATATCCACAAGGGTACCATACCTACCTTAGGATATGCTGTTTACTGAAATTTTTAATTAATCAAGGAGCGCTTGTGCCCTACGCGATACTGGTGTCCGATCCTCTGGCTTCAACGCTGGTCCTTTTGGCTATGCTTTGGCTGGCCGCAAAATTGGGCGGAGAGGCGGCTGTACGCTTAAAGCTGCCCGCCGTTGCGGGGCAGATACTCGTTGGTGTGCTTTTGGTGTCACTGCCCAGCCTTTTTTCCGGCCTGCCCAAACTTCCCGGCTTCCTCAAGTCTCCGGAATTCCTCAAGTTCATGGATTTTGCCCATAACCCTCAAGCCAATGTGCTGGCCTATATCGGCATCGTGCTGCTTATGTTCATGGTCGGCTTGGAATCATCCGTCCCTCAGATGATGAAAGTTGGGTGGGCCTCGCTCCGCGTTGCCGTTGTAGGCGTCATCGGGCCAATGGCATTGGGCTTGATGGGCGCGTATTTCCTGTTACCCAAAGGCACGCCCTATGCGGTTGATCTGTTCATAGGAGCTTGCCTCTGCGCCACATCCATAGGTATAAGCGCCTCTGTGCTGAGGGAGAGGAACGCGTCCGACTCACAGGAGGGCAGGGTCGTGATAGGCGCGGCCGTCATTGATGATGTTTTGGGCCTATTAGTGCTGGTCGCCGTTTCCGGTCTGGCCGAAGCCTCGTCTGGAGGCGGGCCTCTGCCCTGGGGCAGTCTTGGCAGGACGCTCGGTCTGGCTTTCTTGTTTCTGGCTTTAGCCCTGACGGTCGGGCGATGGCTTTCGCCCAGAATATTCGGCTGGGCGTCGCGTTTCAGAGGTGAAGAAATACTGCTGCCCTTTGCCCTTGCTTTTGCTTTCGTCCTGGCGTACATGGGGAGTCTCGTGGGGCTTGCGACAATCGTAGGCGCTTATGCCGCCGGGCTGATACTTGAACATCACCATGTTGAGACGCTGCAAGTAAAGGAACGCCGCTCTCTCGAAGAAATGGTGCAGCCCGTGGTCGCCATTTTTGCCCCTCTGTTCTTTGTTTTGACGGGCGCCAGCATTGACCCGTCCGTACTCTTGCACCCAAATACACTATTAATGGCCGGCGTTTTGACGGTGGTCGGGATAATCGGCAAATACATATCCGGCTATGTGGCCGGCGGCGGGACAAGTGTTCCCATAATTGGCTGGGGCATGGTCCCGCGGGGCGAGGTGGGTTTAATCTTTGTATCCGTAGGCCGCACCATAAATATCAACGGCGAGCCGCTCCTCAGCCCCGAAGTGCAGGCGGGTGTACTGGGAGCTATTCTCCTCACAACAATTCTTGGGCCGATAGGCTTGTCCTGGGTTTTGGGCAAACCTAAAGGCCAGAACAAGCAGGTCTGAAGATGGACGCAACGACTACCATAGCTGTTATAGCTCTAGGGCTTTTAGTATTTATCGCGCACGGGTTGGAGGATGTCTTCGCCCGTACAAAAATCCCCGATGTTTTGATTCTTTTGTTCATAGGACTGCTGCTGGGGCCGGTTACAGGTTTGGTGACGCCTGATTCCCTCGGCAAAGCCGGGCCGGTGTTCACAACTCTTACCCTCATCGTGATCCTCTTTGAAAGCGGCCTTGGGATTGACCTCAAAGTTTTGCGAAAGAGCCTGGTTGGCGCCACGGGCTTAACTATTTGGAACTTTGTTTTAACAATAGCGGTTATCGCGCCCATCACAAAAGTGTTTTTGAATTTTAACTGGCTTCAGGCCTGCACGTTGGCTGCTACTATAGGGGGAACCAGCTCGGCTGTGGTTATTCCTGTGGTCAGGCGCCTTAAACTCGGGGAAAAGGCTAAAACTATACTGACACTGGAATCGGCGCTCTCTGATGTTTTGGTAATCGTGGTAACGCTTGCTTTGGTTGGCGCTCAAGTGGGAGGTGACTTCAAGGTAGGCAGAATTTTCGGCGAAATGTTTAATAGCTTTTTTCTTGCCGCTGTGATAGGCGGTCTGACTGGAGTGTTCTGGTCCCTTACGCTGCACTGGCTGCATGGTCTTAAAAATTCGATTTTCACCACACCCGCTTTTGTACTGGTCGTCTATGGCTTTACTGAATGGCTGGGATACAGCGGAGCCATCGCCGCGCTGATGATGGGCGTAACGCTTGGAAATATTAAAGAACTGCCGCCGTATTTCTTAAAGAAACGCCGCGAACTGCTGACAAGCCCATCTGAAACAGAGATGGCGGTATTTGGGGAAGTAGCTTTTCTGTTAAAAACTTTCTTTTTTGTCTATGTAGGCATTTCAATTCAAATGTCGGTTCCCTTTCTTGTCGCGGCCGGGCTGTGCGTCGCTTTGGCGCTGTTTATTCTGCGCGTTCCGGTTGTTCACGCCAGTCTCATACCAAGCGACTCTTTCTCGCGTTTTGAGGCTTCCGTATCCGGCGCGATGAACCCAAAGGGTCTTGCTGCGGCTGTGGCGGCTTCTATTCCTTTAGAGAGGGGGTTGGATATGGGCGCTGAGATAAAACAGGTGGCGTTCGCGGTGGTTCTGTTCACCATATTAGCCGCGTCATTGTTGGTATTTTTAATAGAGCGCGGGTGGTTCAACGCCTTTGGAAACGTACTCTATAAACGCTATAAGCCTGAACCGGCTGATAGTCAACAAATCTGAAAACAGAGCGCAGCCTGTTTTTCAGAAGCGACGCCAAGCAAAATGGTGCATGGGTCTTCAGGCCCATGCGCTATCAATGTTTGGCAGGGTTTGCGTCTCCTGCCAAACTTCCGCGGGGCTGTTCCGGTCTGAAGGCCGGGGTAACCACAAATGATATAGCAGTTCAACTACAAAGTGTTGAACTGCTATAAGACGTTTCTGTAAAATGGGCAGGTCTTCCGCTAAAGCCCCTTTTTGGGGGGGTCTATAGTGCCACCGCGTCGGAAAAATCTGTTTTTACATAGCAAAACACTGTTTTTCTTATGCCTGTATCAAACGCGAAACAAAGGCTCGGAACAGGTTTCTCGCGGCTCTGCCGCCATCGCCCTCAAGACCAACAAGGTTTTCAGGATGCCACTGGACGCCTAATACCCATCTGCTTGAATCAATGGTTTCCACAGCTTCAATCAACGGCTTCCCGTTAAATTGGGTTTCATCGTGCCACGCCACAGGCTTTAACGATGGGGCTGGGTTAGCTATGGCCTGGTGATGGCGGCTGTTGACATAAATTTGTGACTGGCCAAGGATTTTCGCCAAGTGACTTCCCGTGTTAATTCTCACGGTGTGACGCAGATCCGGAACCTGGCTGTCGCCGTGGCGGTGTGCTTCCACTTTACAGCCGCACATTTCAGGTATGTCTTGAATTAAACTGCCGCCAAGTGCGACGTTGAGCGTCTGTTCGCCTCGGCAAATTCCAAAGATAGGTAATTTGAGTTCCCACGCTTTTTGGATAAGAGGTATTTCCAGAGAATCTCTTTCTTCATCAACAGAGGCGGAGGGGTGCAACGGTTCATTTGTGTCCCAGTTTTTTGGGTGAATATCATCTCCGCCAGCTAACAGGAGTCCGGCGACTCCCTCCCATGAATTTAATAAATCGCCTGGCGTCAATATTTCAATAGACCCCTCCCATCCCCCAAAGCGCATGGCCGGGATATATGCCTTTAATAAACTTTGCTTATCCCTGCAAGTCATCAAAAGTTGATTCATTTTTTTCCCCACTTCATCCCGTACTTTGGTCACACTATTTATCATCATCCGCCCAATTATTCTTTGGGCAAGGTTTTTGTATTTGATTTTTAGGAGACGAAGAAATGTCGGGATCCCTCAACAAAGTGATACTCATAGGAAACTTGGGAAAAGACCCGGAACTGAAGATGACACCGTCCGGTCAGCCTCTTGCGAGATTCAGTCTTGCGACCACAGAAACATGGCGGACGCCCTCCGGTGAAAAACAGCAAAAAACTGAATGGCACAACATTGTCGTGTGGGGCAAGCAGGCTGAAACTGCGGAAAAGTACTTGCGCAAGGGCAAGCAGGTGATGATTGAAGGCCGCATACAGTACCGAGACTATACGGACCAAAGCGGTGTAAAAAAGGTTTATACGGAGATCCGGTGCGATAACTTCGTCATGTTGGGTCGTATGGAAGATAGCTCACGCCAGGGCGGCGGCTCATATGAGAGACCCACCGCGTCAGGCGGACAGGATTACGAAGATCACGCGCCGCCCCCATCACAGGGCGGATTTGATGATGATATCCCCTTTTAAGCGAATTTGGATTGATAATGAACCATCGGTTCATTAGACTTCTTTCGTAACCCTGACAAGACATCTTGAAATTACATATACAGACAAACAAAAAGTTTCTTGTTCAAGCGGTTACGAAAGAAGTCTAATGATACCAAGTCGCGTTTAATTGACATTGAACGCTAAAACGCCAAAGTTTTTGAAAAACAGGAAAACCCTGATTTTTCAAAAACTTGCGGGCGGCGATTGCTCGCCGACATACCAACTTACAATCAAACATAATGCCGTTTGATTGCAAGTTGGTATGACTCTATGCCTTTGCCTCGATCTTTGCCCAAGTGTCTTTGAGTCCAACAATCCTGTTGAAAACGGGCAATCCTGGCGTTGAATCGCTGTCAACAGCAAAATAACCTGTCCTTTCAAATTGAAAGCGCTCTCCATGCCGAGCGTTTGCCAGACTTGGCTCAAGTTTAGCCTTTAATATTTCTAAGCTCTGGTTGTTTATGCCTTGCCGCCAGTCTTGTCCTTCGGGCATGTCCATGGGGTCTTCCGCGAGAAAGAGATGGTTGTATAGTCTCAGTTCGGCTTCAATAGCTTCTTCGGCGCTGACCCATTGAATGGTACCTTTGATTTTTCGTCCGTCGGCTGCGTTTCCGCCTTTGGAATTTTCATCCCAGACGCATCTGAGTTCCGCAATGCCGCCATGAGGGTCTTTGACTACTTCGCGGCAACGGACAATGGCGGCGCCCCGCAACCTCACTTCGGCATCGGGGGCGAGGCGGAACCATTTTTTAGGGGGGGCTTCCCTGAAATCGTCCTGCTCAATCCACAGTTCTTTTGTAAAGCGGAGCTTGCGCGTCCCTGATTCTGGTTTTTCATTGACGTCGGGCAATTCGACTTCAAAGTACTGTTCAGGGGACATATTTGTGATGGTCAGTTTTAGCGGGCGCAGCACGGCCATTCTGCGCGGCGCGATTGCTTCCAGATCTTCACGGACACAGGATTCCAACAGGCCGATTTCGGCGACCATGTCCCGTTTTGCCACACCAACGCGCTCAGCGAAAGCCCTTACTGCCTCGGGTGTATAACCTCTGCGGCGCAACCCGCAAATGGTGGGCATTCTGGGATCATCCCAGCCTGAAACCATGCTCTCCTGCACTAACTGAAGCAGGCGGCGCTTGGACATCAGCGTATGAGTGAGATTGAGTCTGGCGAACTCAATCTGGCGCGGCAGGGGTCTCTTGAAAAATTTTCCCTCAACGTCCTGTTCCAAAAACCAGTCGTAAAGGGGTCTGTGATCCTCGAACTCAAGCGTACAGATGCTGTGCGTGATGTTTTCAATGGCGTCGCAAATGCCGTGGGCGTAGTCGTACATGGGATATACGCACCAAGAGTCGCCGGTTCTGTGGTGATGGGCGCGGCGGATGCGGTACATCAGGGGGTCGCGCATGTTCATGTTGGGGTGTTGAACGTCTATCTTTGCTCTCAGAACGCGGGAGCCGTCGGGAAATTCCCCGTCTCTCATGCGCCTGAAAAGATTCAGGTTCTCTTCCCATGAGCGGTTTCTGTGCGGGCTGGGGCGTCCGTGTGTGTAGAAATTGCCGCGATATTCCTTTATTTCAGATTCGATCAGGTCGCAGACAAAGGCTTTGCCCTGCTGTATCAGGTATTCCGCGTAATCGTACAGCAGTGGAAAGTAATCGCTCGCGTAGAACTCGCCAACCCATGAAAATCCCAACCAGCGTACGTCTTCGCGGATTGAGTCAACGTATTCCACATCCTCTTTGACGGGATTTGTATCGTCAAAGCGTAGATTGGTTTTTCCGCCATACTTTTTTGCCAGACCAAAATTGATGCAAATGCTCTTGGCGTGCCCAATGTGCAAGTAACCGTTAGGCTCCGGCGGGAAGCGCGTCATTATGCGCCCGCC
>JAITCJ010000203.1 GCA_031283145.1 Holophagales bacterium
TGCCGCGTCATCTATAAAAAAATAATCCCGGCCGTCAACCTCACCCTCTCTGGGGAGCCGTGTGGTAAAGGAAACCGAAAAGGAAAGGCGATCAAGGTCGTCAAACAGCCGCTTGATTAAAGTTGACTTGCCGGCGCCTGATGGAGCGGATAGAACAAAAATGTCGCCCTTGCCGTCCACTTGGTGATCTCCCTCTTTCTTATTTTAACCAAAAACACATTGTTTTTGTCTTGTGTAGGTAAACAAATGAGGACATACTTTATATTCTGTTTTTTTGTATCGTCCCGCGGGATGGACAGAAATGGATCCTGGGGGTGACCGGTTTCGACAGGTTGACGCAGGAGCGCGAAGCGCAGGCGGGGGTTGACCGGCTGGCCCCCTTATCAAGCCGATCAAAACAGAACTGCCAAAAACGATAGATTCGAACTGGCCCTCGCCGCTTAACTTTTAAGCGATGAGTGAGTATCCGCGATCTTCCGGTAGTGGACTCGTTAAACCTTTTGACGGGTGGCCTTAAGCCTGCCGAATGAAGGAACGGAATAAGACGCCGCCACGTCTCCTAACGGCGTCCGAAATCAGGAGAGAGAGTCTTAAACAGGGTCGTCCGCTCTAATCCCTGTAGAGACTGACGCAAAGCGGACCAAGCCTGTGGATGAACTTCCACTTCACGCTTCTTGGACGTGGGTTCGACTCCCACCACCTCCACCAATTATATGCCAACAGATCTGAAAAACAGGTTGTGCTCTGTTTTTCAGATCTGTTGGCATAGAGTGATTTTCGCTTTATTGTCTGCACAACGGCGGGCAGAACACCCCTGCAAGCAATACGCGGCCGTGACGGTCTTGGTATCCATTTGCTTTAGCAAATGGATACCAAGACCGTCACGTCAATCACTTCGTGATTATAGTGAAACAACTTTAAAATGGTATGTTGCCCTGTGCCTTTCGTCTGCGCTACCGTTCCACTTTTAACGCGGTCAATCGCCGTAAAGTTTTTGTCGCTGCCTCGCAGCGCCAAAGACAACGGCGATTTGACTGCGTTCCTGTCGGCGGCTCGCGTAACGAAGGCGCAGCCTTGAAACGAAGTGCCTCTCACTTGGATAAACAGGATGATTTTAAAGTTGAATGGCTATATCACTCATCACTTTGAACGCCCAAGCTCAAGCCGCGCAAGTGCGCTGGTACGGGGCTGTTGGATGACGCTGACGCGGAAGCGGCGTGAGATTGCTGTGATTGCGGTCTGCCGGAAGCGGGGCGGCCCTGCCTGGCGGCTCCGGGGTTGATAATCTGAGCGTGAACATCCGCAGGGGCGAGACATTCCAGTTGTTCCAACTCATCCGCAGACGGAAATTCTTCAAAACGCAACCTTCTGGGTCCCCATATTTCAACAGTGGTTCCCTTGATTCGCTGCAAGCGCGGCAGAGTCTGTCTCCAGTAAAGGCCCAATGGCCTGCCGGCGGAAGAAATAAAGCCAATCAAATCGGAATCAGGCACCAAGGCGGGCTTTCCCTCAATCCACGCCGCCATTGTCAGTGTTCGCCCCTGTTGGGTCCTTATTATACCCAGCGGGCATGGCTCACCAATCCGCATCTTCGCAAGTTCCGCAATTTGCGCGTTGTACGCGGTCATGGCATCTAATTGACGAAATTCGCGCTGGGGCTGAATCAGCGGATGAGGGTCCTGAAGGCTGGCCGGCATTAATTTGTTGTCAACCCACTGATACATGGTGACAACCAAAATATTAGAATCAGCGTCCTTTATGGCCGTCCCTATAGCTTCCGCGAGCTTTGGCAACAGAACCTGGGGCGCGACCAGCAGCGTGTCAGGCTTGGGTACGGCAACGAATGTATTTTGTCCGGGGAATAATTGATTCCAGTACTTGGGCAGCAGGATTCTGGACGCATCCAGGCCGTCTCCGAAGTCTGAGCGATAAATACCGCTGGGCAGACGGACAAACGGCTTATCCTTTGTCACTTCTTCCAGATGGTCCATCGCTAATTCCATGACGTCATCTTCGGGGATGTCCCAAATGGCAAACCATTCCGATGGTACTGTTTTCCCCGCCGACAGTATCCGCTTGCAGAGGTTATCAAAACACGGGCGGTAATAGTAAGGGTCGCGCTCGCCCTGCCATGTTGGGACTATTTGGGGGAACATATCATACTGAGCCTCGTGCCAGGGCATAGGCAACGGGATTCCCTGCTTGAACAGAGACGCTATGGCGTCAGCCGCTGATACCCGTTCCTGAGTCTTTAGTGAGTCAAAGCTCTGTATAAAATCGTCGTTTAATCCAGGCATTTCAGGCGGGACGCCCCGCGCCTCCAGGAGTTCAGCTAAACTCGGGATGTTTTGATCCTTTGAGCCTGAAAAAAAACGTGAAAAAAGAGGCATGACCCCACCCAGTGTAACCATTCATTGTTACGCGAAATGAAGCTGACTTTGCCAATTAATTTAGTGTCCGCCGCTCGGCTGGCAGATTTCAATGAGTACCCCGCCGGTTTCCTTTGGATGAATAAACGCGATGCGGTTTCCATGCGCGCCGTTTCTGGGGGTCTTATCAATCATCTGGACGCCTTTAGTCAAAAGCTCTTTGACAGCGGCGTCAACATCGTCAACCTCAAATGCTATATGGTGGATTCCGGGGCCTTTCTTTTCTAGGAACTTTCCAACGGCGCTCTCCGGGTTCGTACTTTCCAGATATTCCAAAGTACTCTCACCGATGGGATAAAAAGCCGTACGAACCTTTTGATCCGCGACTTCTTCTATATGTTCATGCTTGATGCCAAATATACGCTCCAGCCGTTCCATCGCTTCCTGCAACGTGGGTGAAGCAATGCCGATATGACTGATCTTTAACAATTTCACAAGAACCTCCTTGGTAGAGAATGGGTCAGGGAATACAGGCTATAGCTATACTGTTGCCTTTTCTATATACGAGGCAACCCTTGAGGGGCTGGTCAAATTTTGGCTGTATTCGGGGGGGCGCAGCGTCCCACCCATAAACACACGGGTATTGCGGTAGGTCATGCGGCTTTCGACTGTTTCAAAGGCGGAGAAGTGAAATTCTACAGCGCCGGTGAGGTCGCGGATTTTTTTAATGTTTCGCTCTCTCACGCCTCCGCCGGGCATGATTATGATTCTGTCGCCCGCCCTCTTAACCAACTCGGCGAGCAAGTCCGCGCCTTCAAGGCTGCTGGACTCCTGGCCGGAGGTTAGAATGCGCTCGCAACCAATGGACATAATGGTTTCCATCGCCTCAAGCGGATCCCTGGTCATATCAAACGCGCGGTGGAAAGTCACAGGCAATGGTCTTGCCAGCTTGACTAAGTGGCTTACGCGTTCCGCGTCCACCGTGCCATCTGGCTTTAGGATACCTAGTACAACGCCGTCCGCGCCTGTTTCTTTGGCCATTAACACATCGTGCGCCATCGCCTGAAATTCCGAATCAGAGTAACAAAAATCACCGCCCCTGGGCCGGATAATCACAAAAAGTTTTGTCGAAGTTAATAATTTCCGAGCTTCTTTGGTCATACCAAAACTAGGCGTGAGACCGCCTTCCATGAGAGCGGAGCATAGCTCAACGCGATCCGCCCCGCCTTCTTGCGCTTTGGCGCAAGATTCGGCAGAATCCAGGCATATCTCAAAAGTGAGTCCGTTTTTCACAAATTCCTCCCGCTGAAAGATTTTGTAGCGAAACCATAACTACATAAGACTTGGCCTCTCTGGGAGCCATAGGGCTTTATCCAGATTCGTAGTGTTTTCTCAATATGCCCATAACCAATCTCTGCAGGAAAATATTCTTCATTGGCGTCCAGTCCATAGAAGACACAGCCTTAAAATCCTG
>JAITCJ010000038.1 GCA_031283145.1 Holophagales bacterium
TCCAAAAAGGAATACATGGTAGACTTGACGCTCAAACTCTGGCAGTTGCTTACCTCTAAGATTTGGTTTAATAAATATCAAACATTGGCTCTATATATCTATAGGTGAAAAGTCTCAAATTTTCAAGTGTTCATCTGATTGTTATAATTGTCAAGTCCGTTTGCTATAGGAGTTTCGTATGACAATTCAGCTAAAAGAACTTGCCAAGACCGTTTTGGAGACCGAGTACGCGGTGCGCGGCCCCATTGTCGCTCGCGCTCAGGAATTAGAGCGCCAAGGCAAGGACATTATTTACTGTAATATTGGAAACCCGCAGGCGCTCAAACAAAAGCCGCTCACTTTCATCAGGCAAGTCCTGTCCATCTGCCAATATCCTGATTTGATGGACAAATGTCCGGAGCAATTTCCGCCGGATGTAATTGATGTTGCTAAAAAAGTGCTGGATGGCACTAAACACGGAGTTGGAGCTTATTCCGAAAGTAAAGGGGTGAGATTAATCCGCGAAGCTGTGGCCGAATTTATTCATGAGAGGGATGGCATCCCTGCTGACCCGGACGCGATTTATCTGACCGATGGCGCGTCAAAGGGGGTACAGACTGCGCTGCGAGTCCTTATAAGCGGTCCCCAGGATGGAATTATGATTCCCATACCCCAATATCCGCTCTACAGCGCCACGCTGACTCTTTACGAAGGTAAGCAGATTGACTACTATCTTGATGAAAATAACGATTGGAAACTCAGTAAGGAAATGCTTGAAGTGAGCTTGTTTGAAGCAAAAAGATTTGGCGTCAACGTCAAGGGTATTTGTGTGCTGAGCCCAGGTAATCCAACAGGATCAGTGCTGGACGGCGACAACATTTCCATGATTATTGATTTTGCCAGGGAGCATAACTTATCAATCTTGGCTGACGAGGTATATCAGGAAAATATATACATACCAGGAAACAGTTTTACTTCTTTTGCGAAAGTCATGGGGGAGAAACGCGAGCGGGATGTCAGTCTGTTCAGTTTCCACAGTTGTTCCAAAGGTTTTTTGGGCGAGTGCGGACAAAGGGGCGGATATATGGAAATCCGCAATATTCCAAGCGAAGTTGTTGATCAAATCACAAAGTTGCAGTCAATTTCACTCTGCTCAAATCTCACCGGCCAGGTTGCCGTCTATTGTATGGTACGCCCGCCAAAACCAGGCGATCCAAGCCATGACCAATATATTGCGGAGCGCGACGGCATTTTGAGCGAACTCAAGAAGCGGGCGCTGATACTGGCCGAATCGCTGAATAAGATACCCGGTATTGATTGCAAAGCTGTTGCGGGCGCGATGTACGCATTCCCCAAGTTGGCGCTGCCGCCCGGCCGCACTGACGAAACATATTGCATGACTCTCCTTGAAGAAGAAGGTATCTGTTTTGTTCCGGGTTCCGGTTTTGGGCAAGTCCCGGGTACAGCCCACTTCCGCACTACAATTTTGCCGCCAACGGACAAAATTCAATCAGTGGTTGAAAGGCTCAAAAAATTCCACTTGAGCTATAAATAAGCGCGCAAAATAAGCGATCAGAAAACGACCACACGCATTGTATTGGTAGTTCCAGCCACCCACAGCGGGTGACCCATAGCCATGACAACTACATCGCCTGGTTTGATGTCGTACGTCGCCCGCAACATGGGCATTACCAAGTTGAGCAGTTCGCTCATGTGTTCCGCCCTGGGTATCAAGAGCGACTGCACATTGCGCATCAATCCAAGACGGCGGGCTACTATGGGAGATGTGGTTGCGCCAATGATGGGCGTATTACCGGCGAAGTGGCTGACCATTCGCACAATGTTCCCGACCTCAGTGAATGCCACAATGTATTTGGCCTTAATTTCCATTGCTGTGTGGCAGGTGGCAAAAGCTACATTCACATCAGTCCGGCCAATGACGGAATGAGACAGATGTTTTTGTATGCCGTTGGTTTGATCTGGAACATGTATATCCGCGTCTTCCGCGATTTTGGCAAGCCAGCGTATTGATTCCAATGGATATTTACCAGAGGCGCTTTCCGCGCTTAACATGACGGCGTCTGTACCATCCCAAATCGCGTTAGCGACATCAGAGGCTTCAGCGCGTGTTGGCTGAGGATGTTCAATCATACTCTCCAACATTTGCGTAGCGGTTATCACAGGTTTGAGAGCTTGGCGGGCCACTTGTATAATGCGTTTTTGCAGCGTTGGCACTTTCTCCACGCCAAGCTCCACGCCAAGATCGCCTCTGGCGACCATTACTCCCCACGCGACATCCAGAATGGCTTCAAGATTGTCCAATGCCTTTGGGTGTTCTATCTTGGCTATGATGGGCTGATCTCCACCAGCCGCTTGAATAGCTTCTTCAAGGCGGTGCAGGTCAGATGTATGGCGAACAAAGCTCTGAGCAAACAAGTCAATGTTTTCTTTCACACCCCATTCAATATCTTCCAGGTCTTTTTTTGTCAGAGGGTCAATTTGCACATCAAGGCCGATGGGCATTAGTCCCTTTCTCTGCTTAATTTGTCCTCCGGTTACTGTTTTTACAGTAACGTACGTGGCGTTTGTTTCCTCAACTTCAAATACCAGCGCGCCATCGTCCACAAGCCAGGTCTGTCCCACTTTGGCACCCTGAAATAGTTCAGGGTGCGGCACCGGCGCTGCCCAGTCGGCTCCAGTTGGGGCTTCAATACCGGCGATGTAAAAGATACCCTTGCTGCCATCCGGCGCGTTTATTGGCGTATCAAGCAACCCCAAACGCCATTTTGGCCCCTGAAGGTCAAGAAAAATTGGAACAGTGCGGCCTAGTTCCACCAGGATTTCGCGCAATTTACGAATGACCGGCGTACGGCTTTCGCAATCGGAATGGCTTGCGTTAAGTCGAATAGCGTCAGCAATTTTAAGAGCTTCCCAGAGAATATTGCCTTCCATGAGAGCCGGGCCTACTGTTATCACAATTTTGGTCTTACGCATAAATATCTCCAGGAATTTGTGTCAAATCCGCAGGTTTTTCCACAACACCCCTTATAATATTACTTCAATAGCTTGTTTTAGGGTGGTAATTTTATTGATGCAGTTTGTTATGGTTTTGTTATGCGAAGTGAACTCCAAAAACTTGTAACAGAAATGGTTCAAAAGGAAATTCCTCTGGCGCTGGCCAAGCGCGAGTTTGAAATGGCTTTCCTGAGAGAGATTCTTTCCAGGAATGGCGGGAATTTTAGCGTCACAGCAAAGAAAGTTGGAATACATCGCAACACGCTTTACAGAAAAATTGGACAACATTCTGACACAATGAGTTATACTGATGTATCCCGCCCCGACGCATCGGCTGGCTCTGTGGTCTAGTTCAAATGTGTTTCAAAGGCGATAACGGATAACGGAGGATATTTATGATAAAAGTCGGTATCAACGGTTTTGGACGGATAGGCCGAATGGTCTTCAGAGCGGCGGCTCAATTCCCCGACATTGAAATTGTCGGCGTCAATGACCTGCTCGAACCGGATTACCTTGCGTACATGCTCACCTATGACTCTGTGCATGGCAGATTCAAGGGGGATGTCAAGGTAGAGGGCAGTACCCTTATTGTTAACGGTAAGAAAATTCGACTGACAGCGGAAAAAGACCCGGCGGCGCTGAAGTGGAACGAAGTCGGCGCGGAAATAGTCGTTGAATCCACAGGTCTTTTCCTGGACAAGGAAACGGCCTCGGCAAACATAAAGGCAGGCGCCAAGAAAGTCATCTTGAGCGCTCCTTCCAAAGATGACACCCCGATGTTTGTATTTGGCGTAAACCACGATAAATACGCGGGTGAAGCCATAATCAGCAATGCCAGTTGCACTACCAACTGTCTCGCGCCGGTTGCCAAAGTTTTAAATGACGCGATTGGCATTAAGCGCGGCCTTATGACCACCATTCATGCCGCAACCGCCACGCAGAAGACAGTTGATGGCCCTTCCAAAAAGGATTGGCGCGGAGGTCGCGGTATCTTGGAAAATATAATCCCATCCAGCACAGGCGCTGCTAAGGCTGTTGGCAAGGTTATTCCGGAACTTAACAAGAAACTCACAGGCATGTCTTTCCGCGTTCCAACGAGCGATGTCAGTGTTGTTGATTTGACGGCCGAGCTTAGCAAGGAAGCCACGTATGAGCAGATTTGCGCGGCTATGAAAGCCGCCAGCGAAGGTTCGCTGAAAGGTATACTGGGTTACACAGATCACAAAGTTGTTTCCACCGATTTTGTCGGCGAAAGTTGTATCTCTGTCTTTGACGCCGGCGCCGGAATAATGCTTGACCCTACCTTTGTCAAAATCGTTGCCTGGTATGACAACGAATGGGGGTATTCCTGCAAAATACTTGAAATGATCAAAGTAATGATGAAATAAATAGGTGGTCAAATACCTTTATTGATAAAGCCGGTCAGTTTGATCGGCTTTATTGTTGGTGAGCTATAGTACTTCCATTTGTGGCGTCAATGTTTCAAACTATTTTTCTGACACCGGAGGTTTTATGCGTTATTTGTGGATGTTGCCGCTTTTGCTGACATCTGTAGTTGGATGTCAAAATAAGACAGACAACGCGATTGTTGCGGATGTCGGCATTAGCGTGTCCGGCGTAATTTTAGAAAAGCTGGACGTTGCTCCTGACAGCTATTTGCGCTTGCAGACAGACCAGGGCGAAGTTTGGGCAAAGGTGCCAATAGCCGATTTGGATACAGGCTCAAGCGTCAAAATTGTGCGGGCACAGGAGATGCGCCAATGGGATAGTCCCAAGCTGCAGAAGACGTTTGAACGTTTGTACTTAGGCCAACTTGAAACGCGGAGTCAGGCAATTTCACATGGAACAACCCACGGCGGCGTGGTTGAAGCGCCTCAGGGCATGGCGCAAGCTATGGGGCAAATGGGAGAGGCCGGAGTGTCTGTGGGCGTGAACATTCCCAAACTCGACAGAGCGCCTGGCGCGGATGGACGTACGGTTGCTGAAATTGTGATTAATGGGTTATCTCTTAAAGGCAAGACCGTTTCTGTTAGGGGGCAGGTGGTAAAGGCCACGCCGGGTCTCAAAGTGCCAAATGTTGTTGGCGGCACTTGGATTCACATTCAAGATGGTTCCGGGGTTCAAGACAAAGGCACTCATGACTTGACGGTTGCGACAGATGAAACGGTTAATGTTGGAGACATATTAGTTTTGCAAGGCAAAGTGACAATAGATGATTCCGGCTTTCTTGGCGGACGCGTGATATTACAGGACGCAAAGAAAGTTAAAGTCAAACCGGAATCAAAATAATAGTCAATTAACCTGAAAAACAGGTTGTGTTCTGTTTTCAGGTTAATTGAGGGTGCTTGCACAGAGGTTGCTTTACAGAAAATCTTTAGATGGTTCAAGCATAGTTTGTATTGGTTTTTAAGTTAATTGACTATAACGATTATTGCCACCGCAAACTATACCTGTCAGCCGCTGAGTTAGCCGGAATTAATTGAATTTGAGTTTGGCTTTATCCTAAATGACGCAACTTCCCCCCAAAAGACAATCTTGGCGCTTTATCGTTGAGCCGGATGAAGCCGCTCAACGCTTGGATCAGATCGTTTCAGCCAGAACGGGGTTGAGCCGCCGCAAGGCGCGTGAAATTTTGAAGTTCGGAGGCGTTCAGGTGAATTGCCGGAGAGTTCGCGTTGCTGGCCGGACACTGGCACTCGGCGCGGAAATACGTGTAACTCTGGATAGTTCTCTTGGGGCGGAGCCAAATATCAAACCGGAAGTTCTTTTTGAGGACGATTGGATTTTAGCCCTTAATAAGCCATCCGGCATTTCAACACAGGGAACGCAGGCTTCCGACCGTCACGATTTTCTTGCTTTAGCGCGCCGCTGTTATATTGGCCAAGACTTGCATTTAGTCCACAGGCTCGACACCGGAACATCGGGGATTCTCCTGCTTGCCAAGGGGGCTGGACCGGCAAGCGAAATTGGCAGGTTGTTTCGGGAACACGATGTAAGAAAGACTTATTTGGCCGCGATTCCAGACCATTTGGAACCATGTGTATTGGAAATGCCAATAGGGCGCGTTTCCAATACACAGCCCGTGCGTTATGGGTGCGCCGGCACCTTAATTGACGCCAAGCCGGCGACAACGGACTTTTATCCGGCTGATACGCCGGTTGCATCGGCTGGAATAAAACTGCCCGACGCCAACTGGGTTGCGGCAAAACCATTGACGGGGCGTACCCATCAGATTCGCGTACATCTTGCGTATTTAGGCAATCCGATCATTGGGGATGTTTTTTATGGCGGACTGCCATCTAATCGCCTTTGGCTGCACGCATGGAAATTAGAGATGGTTCATCCGATTATCGGTGAGCCGATCAGGATTGAGGCTATAATTGACCACAATGGAGGAATTTCATGACCTTGAAAATATTGCCTTTAGTTTTTTTGGCGGTTGCGGGTATTACTCTCTCGGCTCAAAAACCATCGCTGCGGCAGATTCCATTGGATCAAGGCTGGGTGTTTAACCCATCAGATAATCCGGCATTTGCTGATGCCGGATTAAATGACGGAACCTGGCGACCCATAAAAGTGAATGTCAACTGGGATGAGCAGGGACAAGAAGAGTTGATTGGTTATGCCTGGTACAGGTTGCGCTTCATGCTTCCAAAAGGAATGCGCGATGAGGACAAGCTGAAAGAAGGACTGTTGCTGGCCCTGGGGAAAATTGACGATGGAGATCAGGTTTTTCTGAACGGCGAATTTCTTGGACAAAATGGCCGAACATTTGCGCCGGAGACAGAACCTCCTGAGTTTAAGACCGGCCCGTGGGATTTGGAAAGGGTCTATAGACTGGCCGCAGATGACCCAAGAATAAAGTGGGGGCAGGAAAACCTGATTGCTGTCAGGGTTGTCAACCCCAACGGGGCCGGCGGGATGTATGGCGGAGGTCAGCATATCCGTTTGGTTGGCCTGAAAGATTTTGTTGATTTTCAGGCTGATATGACACCTTTCACATTTTACGGAAATGAAGTAGTAAAGACTTTTGACATGATAAACCGTTCAGACAAAATCGCTATGTCCGGCACTTTGAGCATTGAGGCCAAAGGACTGATTTCGGGGAAAAAGGTTACCCAGAACCGTAAGACTATAGACCTTGCCCCAGGAGAAAAAATGCCTGTCAATGTGCGGTTGGGGCAGAGAGATGAAGCTTGTGAAATCAGCTATCAAATAGTTTTTAAAGATGGAGAAACATGCGAGTACAGGGACGAAAGCCCTTACATTCTTACGCCTCCGGTTCCAAGTTCACCCAGAATTAATGGGGCGGCAGTATTTGGTGCAAAGCCAGACAAACCTTTCTTGTACACGGTCGCTGCGTCTGGCGACAGGCCAATGACTTTCAGCGCTTCTGAATTGCCGGACGGTTTGACTATAGACGCTCAGACAGGTGTCATAACCGGTATTACGCCTGTACGCGGAACTTACAAGGTGAAAATAACTGCGAAAAATATCAGGGGCATAGCCGTCCGCGATTTGGAAATCATTTCAGGCGACCGTCTGGCGCTTACTCCACCGATGGGTTGGAATAGCTGGAACTGTTGGGGGACTGCCGTGGATGAAGAAAAGGTAGTCGCCAGCGCAAAGAATTTTGTAGAAAAAGGTCTGCGGGATCATGGCTGGGCATACATCAATATTGATGATGGCTGGCAAATAGCTGGCAGGTCTCCTGACCCCAAGCGTGATAGTGATGGAAACATTTTGATAAACAATAAATTCCCTGACATGGCCCGGCTTGGACGTCGCATACACGACCTTGGGCTTAAGTTCGGAATCTACTCCAGCCCTGGCCCATTGACATGCGGCGGCTATACAGGCAGTTACCAACATGAGCAAAACGACGCTGATTCTTATGCCTCCTGGGGAGTTGACTTCTTGAAATACGACTGGTGTTCTTATCGCCGAATTGCCAATGATACATCTATAGCTGAACTTAAAAAACCGTATGAAGTAATGCGTGACGCTCTTGATAAAGGAGACAGGGATATTGTTTTGAGCCTTTGCCAGTATGGTATGGGCAATGTGTGGGAATGGGGAGAGAGCGTCGGCGGCCAGCTTTGGCGAACTACGCACGACATCACCGATACTTGGGAGAGCATGTCCGGAATTGGTTTTTCACAGGTTTCTAATGCTCCATACGCAAAGCCGGGGTCGTGGAATGATCCGGACATGCTCGTTATCGGATGGGTAGGCTGGGGGCCGAACCTTCATCCAACGCGGCTCAGGCCGGACGAGCAGTACACGCACATCAGTTTGTGGTGCCTGTTGTCAGCGCCGCTGTTGATAGGCTGTGATTTGACCCGCTTAGACCCATTTACGCTGAATCTGATTACTAATGACGAAGTTTTGGCTGTTAACCAGGACGCATTAGGAAAGCAGGCAACTCCTAAAATAAAGGAAGGCCAGATTCAAGTTTGGGTTAAGGAGCTTCATGATGGCGGAAGCGCTGTTGGGATATTTAATCTTGGCGATGAAACTGCGGATTTTGAAGTAAATTTTGAAACACTGGGCGTCAAAGATGGAAAAAAATTGCGCGATCTATGGCGGCAGAAAGATATTGGTCCGCTCAATAAAAAACACAGTACTCGCATATCTCCGCACGGGGTGGTTCTTTTGAAAGTGATTTAGGCTCTCGGTTGATACATGTCGCTCCAACTTTTGGCTTGAAATGGACGCAGGTATGGCGCGTATCCCATTGGTTTTCAATCCAAATTCTGGTACATGCGGTAAAGACCCTGACGTAATTTTAGCTGGGCTGGACCAAGAAATCAGAATGCGCATAGAGCCTTTGGGAATGGTTTTCCCCTTTGATTATTCAGAAGCTATTGATAAAGCCAAAGCAGCAAAAGCTCCGCTGGTGGTTTGGGGTGGAGATGGCACTATTCACCATGCGGCAAGGGAACTTTTACAAAGAGGATGCCCGGTGCCTTTAGCGGCAGTTCCTGGCGGCAGCGGCAACGGGTTGGTCTGTGGTCTGAGAACTCCGGAAAACCCAACAGGCGCTATTGATAATCTCTTAAAGGGGCGCGAACCGAGAATGGATGTAGGGCGCGTTGATGGCGAACCTTTTTTCAATTTAGCGGGATGCGGTTTTGAGGGGGATGTGGCTCACGGGTTTGATAAATACGTCAAAGGGCGCGGTTTTTTCAATTACGCCAAAGTCGCGGTCAAACTATGGCGTCAGGCTGAAACGTTGAACGTCAAATGGGATGCTGAGCCTAATGTTTTACCTGATGTAAAGACAGGATTAGAGAAATTACGAGAGGCATGGCTTGGGTCGGCTCCGGAGCTTCCAGAACGGGCTTGGAGCCTTTGTTTTGCGAATTTGCCTCAATATGGGAACAATCTATGGATTGCCCCTGGCGCGAATCCTACAGATGGAGCGATACAATGGGCGTCGCTTGTCAAGCCTAATGCGCTTGATTTGATTACGGAATTGCCGCAGTTGTTCCGCGAGCGTGGCAAAACCAGGCTGCGCAGGGAAGGGAGTATCATGGGGGCTATTGTGCGCTTTGAACATCAAGTTAATTGGCATCTCGACGGAGAACCCACCCCGCCAAGGAACAGAGCTGAAATTACAATAGAGGCAAGAGCGTTCAGAATGATGGTGATTAGGGGATGTCCTTGGCGTTAGAGCAATTTATAGCAAGCCCACTTCAATTATGGTAGTCCATAGCAACAGTATTATTGTAGGCCAGCGATCCTTGCGTTTATCTGCCAGATGTAAAGCTTCTCATAATGGCGTATTTTTTCAGCTACCGATTCAGGTATAGCTTCAGAATCAAGTTTTAACGACCCACTTTCCCTCCAGGTGTGCCAAGTATTGGAAAAATCTTGACCGATGGCACAGATGCCGTTGGCGTCCATGAACAGGCGAATATTGTAGCCAAAGGCTTTGGCCGGGTTGTCTTGTTCCGCCAGCATATTGCGTCCGCCAACAGAGTAATAGAACGCGTTTGAAAGGCTCAAGCCGTACAGCGTTGGCATTATGTCTTTATGGGAGCCAACCCTTTCAGGAGCATATAAGTAATTTGTGCGTTCCAGTATGGGTTTGGGAACGTACATGTAAAAAGGGGATAATTTGTTCAGAAACAGACTATCGGGATATTTTGCTTTGAGTTGAACTGAAGCGTGGTCGCCGGTAACACCTATAACCGTGCGACTGCCGAGGGGACTATCTTTTACCGCGGTTATAAAATCGCCCACGCAGTTATTGGCGTACTGGTAGCTCTGTAGGATTTTACGTGCTGTTTCCTCGTTTTCAAAGAAGCGGTTCAACACCTCTTTATCAGGGTTTATCGGGAAGCGGTCTTTATATCCGTGCGGTATATCAAAGGGCGAGTGGTTGCTAAGGGTCATTATGACAATGAACATCGGTTTGGAGCTTTTTCCCAACAATTCAAGAGCCAGGGGATAGGCGTATTCATCAGGTAGTCCCCATACGCCAGAACCCATATTCAGCTTTATATCCTTATAGCGTTCAATAAAATCATCCGAAAAATACGTGTGGTCAACTTCCTGCACGGACATATATGAACGCATGTCCCACCATGAATGGAGTCCGGTATGTATAAATACTGTTTCATAGCCGTTTTGCTTATAGACATCAAATGCGGTGTTGTCCAATTTAACCGTCTTGAACAGACCCCTGGTAACATTCATATTGGGGCAATAAAACAGGATTCGCGTTAATGCTGCCGCTGTGCGAAAATTTTCCGCCAAAAAGCGCCTGAAGACAAAATCTTCCTCCATGTGGGGTCGGAGTGAACCAAGAATATCCATAGTGCCAGGTCTGTCAAACTCCAAAAGGTTAGAGCCAAATCCCTCCCTGATTACCATGACGACATGAGGCGGATTAATTGCTAAATAAGGATTTTCCAGTGTTTTTTCCGTTAAATCTTTCTGACAGATAGCTTTATAGGCAAATTCCAGTCCTTCCTCCACAGCCACAGGCCTATAGGAAGGATTGTCCCGATAGTCGGTCCAAGCCCAGTACAGGGCAAGCAGCGCATTGGGTACGGCGTTATTCAAGATGGGGATTTTGGAAACGAATATGTCGCGCTGGCGCAGGGGAATACTGTGTAAAGTCCCTCTCGTACCTAGAAAAGACAAAAAAGTAAAACCCAAAAGCAGTACTGCCTTTATGACAGGGCGCAAAAAACCACCCCTGGAAATGCCCTGACAAATGTGCCATAGGCGGTGTCAACCAGACACATATGAGCGTTACGCTCAAAACAAGCAACATTGTGCGGATAAAAGGATAGTCATTTATTACCGACGACAATACGGCATGCGTATCATCATCTTTTAAACCAAAAATCATGACGTTTATCTCTTTTTGGAATGTCCTGTAGTAGAAAAAATTTGTCACCGTAGCTAAGGAGAAAGTTAAATAGAGGAAAGGGCTGTAAATTTTTTGCAGCCAGGTTAAAGCTCGTACGGTACCGTCATGAAAGCATGAGGCCAGGCCAAAAAGGAATAATGGAATAATGGCGATGATAATGGTACGGAGGTCGTAACCTAAGACCCAAACTTCACATTGTCCATATTTCCCGCCCGTGCCCTGTCAATTCCTCCGGCAACGCGAAGTTCGTAACCAACGCCAATCTCCCCGCCGCCAAGATCGCAAGCAACAAAACGGCGTGCAGCAACATAAAAATAATGAAAGTAATTGGAGATAATCGTGATGACACTCCAATGCAGTCTTGACACTCTGCACCCTCATTTTTGAGGCGTCGATCCGTTGCCCATCCTTTTACGACCCGCCCAACAATCCGTTCCACCAGCCCCACTAACCCGCTGCTATTACGCCGACAGCCTCTCTTTATGGGATATTTATCGTTGGGGGGGGGGGGTAAATGATTCATAAATATTCCATGTTGATACACCACAAAAGCGCGGTGGAACAAACAATTTACTCGTCCCCCAATCGAAAATCAAGTCCAATGAGGTAATTGCACCCCCATTTTTGTCTGCGCCCGTATAGCAATTCAACTTTTATAGTGAAACAACTTTAAAAACGGTACGTTGCACTGCGCCTTTCGTCTGCGCTAGCGTTCCGCTCACCGCCTGTCGGCGGCTCACTTCACTACAGGGCAGCTTTGAAACGAAATGCCTCCCACCTAGGTAAAGACAGGATGATTTTAAAGTTGATTGGCTATAATTGACCCAAGTGGCACTATTCAGGCGCAGATCATCAACTACGTTGAAGTTGCAAAACAGGAGTTTTACACTCGACTCAGAAAAAATTTTTTGGGAACAAGTTTTTTCTTGCATAGAAGTTGTGTAAGTGAAATACTTCACAATTTGAGTTACTCATATGAAAGTGTCGCAAAGTGTCAGCATGATGGAAATTACTCTATATCGTACAATCGGCCAATTGACCCGCTATTGGCGGACTTTGCGTGATCTGTCGTCTGGCAATATCCCTTACATGTACTTACATCTTATTGTGAAAAAAGTCCGGGTGACGGTTGCGCGGGTTCGGCGCAATCTCATGGTGGCAGGCTATAGCGGCACGTCGGTGTACGGATATGACGTAAAAAAAATGCGCGAACACATCGAAACTTTTCTGTTCAAGGCGTCCGGCGAACAGCGGAAAGCTGTGATCGTTGGCATTGACAACTTTGGACGCGCCCTGCTGAAGTTTTTTTCTGGGTGGCGTCTTTCACTGAAATCGGATGAGGTGGGACGTTCCGGCCTCATCCGAATTATATAAGGAGAGCAATTCATGAATGCTGTGGAGTCGGTTCTGAAAAAATACCCTGGAGCGGGGCGCGACGCTCTGATTCCCATATTGCAGGAGGTTCAGGAGGGTGAGGGCTATATTTCACGCGAGGCTGTCGCCGCCATAGGCAGACACCTTAAACTGCCGACCCCAAAAATCTTTGGAGTGGCGACGTTCTATAACCAGTTCCGTTTTCAGCCCAAAGGGAAATATCACATAACGGTCTGCCGCGGAACAGCGTGCCACGTCAAGGGTTCAAACCTGGTGCTGGAAACGGCGAAAAAGGAATTAAATCTGCAACCTGGCCAAACGTCGCGTGATCGGCTGTTCAGTCTTGAAGTGGTGGCTTGCATGGGAGCCTGCGGACTTTCGCCGGTGATGAACCTTAACGGCGAGTTCTACGCCAAAGTGACACCTCAGAAGCTGGTAAAAATCATACAAGAATGCAAGTTGGCGGAGTCCGAAAATGGGCACTAATATTACAAATTTGACCATAGATCAAATCGGAAAGCGCTGGGTAGGTTTCAATGATATTTCAGCCGACCTGCTTAAAAATCTCAAGGCTGAACCTTTCGTCAGCGCCCGAAAAAAAGGGGATGAGGCGATATCCTCGCTTTTAGCCTCGTTGCGGCGGGAAACTCTTGAGTGTCCGGCGATTTTCATAGGAGCTGGAACCTGTGGCCTGGGAGCGGGAGCGGCCAAAACCATCGCGGCAATAAAAGATTTTCTCAAAGAACGCAAATTTGAAGCGGATGTTATTGAGGTCGGCTGCAATGGCATGTGTTCGGATGAGCCGATTGTGGACATCCTGATTCCAGGACGCACCCGCTTGAGCTTCGGTCCGGTTACGGATGAAAAGGCCGCTTCGCTGCTCGACGCTGTAATCTTTAAAAGCAACATTCCTGAGAATCTGGTTCTCGGTCAGTACTCTAATGTTAATAAGGGCGCAACGTTGTGGGAAGGCGTTCCGTTGCTCGAAGATCACCCTTTCCTCAAAAGCCAGGTGCGCGTCGTACTTGGAACAA
>JAITCJ010000044.1 GCA_031283145.1 Holophagales bacterium
GGGGCCTGCGGGTTATACGGCGGCTATCTATACTTCCAGGGCAAATTTATCCCCGCTGGTGTTTGAGGGGAGCCAGCCGGGTGGTCAATTAACTATTACTACTGAGGTGGAGAATTTCCCCGGCTTCAAAAATGGAATCATGGGACCCGCTCTGATGGATGAAATGCGGGCGCAGGCGGAACGCCTTGGGGCTGATGTGAGAGCCGAGATAGTCACCGGTGTGGATTTGGGTTCCCGTCCGTTTAAACTTGAGACCGATGGCGGCGGCTATACTTGCGACGCGTTGATCATTGCCACAGGGGCTTCGGCCAAGTGGCTCGGCATTGGCAAAGATGAGGAACTTTCGCGCGAGGGCGGCGGCGTTTCCGCCTGCGCTACGTGTGACGGATTCTTTTATCGCGGTAAAGAGGTCGCCGTTGTGGGCGGCGGCGATACCGCGCTGGAAGAAGCTCTCTATCTGACAAAACACGCGAACAAGGTCACGCTGATTCATCGCCGCAATGCGCTGCGAGGCTCTAAAATCATGCAGGATAAGGCCAAGTCGAATCCTAAAATTGAATTTGCCTGGAATAAGGTTATTTCCCAAATACTTACTGAAAAAATGGAATTGTCGGGTTTGGGCGAGCAGATTGAACGCGTTAAATCGCTGCGGCTGCAGGACACGCTTGATGGTTCTTTCTCAGAATTGAGGGTTGACGGACTCTTTGTCGCTATCGGCCACCATCCCAATACGGACCTTTTTAAAGGCAAACTGCTTTTGGATGAAAATGGTTATTTGATTGTGGAAAAGGGTTCTGCTAGGACGTCGGTTCCGGGTGTCTTTGCCTGCGGGGATGTTCAGGACCCCGTTTATCGCCAGGCCATTACGGCCGCGGGCAGTGGCTGTATGGCGGCTATTGATGCTGAGCGATGGCTGTCTGAAAACCAGAAACAGTAATTTGAGCCGGTTGCAAAACACTGGTTTTGCAACTTCAACGGGGTTGATAGGCTGTGCCTGAATGAAGCCGGACGAACGCCCTTAGTGACACTTCATCACAGGGTTGCAGTGCAGCCTGATAAAGTCGTTTGGGGCGTTTTTGGAGCGGATGACATCATTACGGGCGCAGACAAAAACGGGGTTTTGCAATTACCTCAATTGTTTGTAGGCTGGAGATGTGTAAGAGTTTTTCACGGGGGTCTGTGTGGCAAGTTTTGATTTGATCGTAATTGGCTCTGGTCCCGGCGGCTACATTGCCGCTATTCGCGGCGCTCAGTTGGGATTAAAAACGGCTGTCGCGGAAAAAGACTCCGCGCTTGGCGGTACTTGTCTGCATCGCGGCTGTGTTCCCGCAAAGGCATGGCTGGAAACGGCTCATCGCTTTGAGCAAACGCGGCAGGCGGCTGATTTTGGCATCGCCGGTCTGGACGAAAAGGCTCTGCGACCGGACCTGCCGGCAATCATCAGGCGCAAGAGCCGTATTATTCTGAAAAACTCGAAGGGCATTGAGTTTTTGATGAAAAAGAACAATGTGACGGTACTGAAAGGATTCGGCCAACTGTTGGGCGGCGGTAAAGTGAAAGTGAATGACGAGGTACATGACGCGAAGAAAATTATTCTGGCCACAGGCTCTGTGCCATCTGTGCCAAAAGATTTGCCATGTTTGGAGGCGGATGGCAGACGTGTGCTGAATAGTGATCACGCGCTCGAAATGGCGGAGCTTCCGGGACATATGATAATTCTAGGCGCGGGCGCTATTGGGGTTGAATTTGCAAGTGTGTTCAGCCGCCTTGGGTCCAAGGTGACTCTTGTTGAGTTTATGGATCAACTGTTGCCTCTGGAAGATCAGGCTGTCGGCGCTGAATTGGCAAAGGTCTTTGTCAGGCAGCACAAGATAGATGTCCGCGTAAAGACAAAGATTACAAGCGTTGAGCGTCAATCGGACAAGGTGGTCTGCGCTCTTGAGGGTGAAAAACCAGGCGTTATTGATGGCGACTGCCTTCTTGTGGCTGTTGGCCGTCAGCCCTTTACAATGGGTGCCGGGCTGGAAAATACCGCGGCTGTTTTAGACCGCGGAACTGTGAATGTTGATGAGTTTATGCGGACAAATGAGCCAAATTTGTACGCTATCGGCGATATTGTGAGAACTCCTATGCTCGCGCATGTGGCGTCTGATGAGGGCATAGTCGCCGCTGAACACGCCGCTATGGAACTGGGCGCGGATGTTAAGCCCCACGCTATAGACTATCTGCGCGTACCGGGTTGTACATACTGCGACCCGGAAGTCGGCAGTGTGGGGATGACTGAAAAAGAGGCTGTCGCTAAGGGATTTGATGTTAAAACGGGTTCTTTCCCTTTTATGCCGGTGGCAAAGGCCAATATAATCGGGGAAACTCATGGGTTTATTAAGGTGGTTGCTGACGCCGCCACTAAAAAGATACTCGGCGTCCACATTATCGGCCCCAAGGCCACGGAGCTTGTGGCTTCCGGCGTGGCCATCCTGGCCGGTCAGTTGAGTGTTGATACGCTGATAAACACGATGTATCCGCATCCCACGCTGAATGAGGTCTTTCCTGAAGCCGCGCGCGCCGTCTATGGCAGGGCGCTTAATTGCTAGGGAGCATTATGTATTTCCGCGTATGTTTACTTGCTGTCTGTCTTTCCGCCGCTGTCCGGGGATATGAGGTTGTTGGCTCTCTGCTCTACAGGACGCTCTCAGGCCGCGGAATCACTTTGATGATTATTGATATTGGGCCTGGAATGGCGTCATTCAGGCCGGAACAGGGCGGCTCGGAGGTGTTCAGGCAGTTTGTTCAAAAGCACTGCGTGAGAGAATTAAAGCTGGATAAAAGCTCGAAAATCCTCAAAGAACCGCCTCCCGCCGGATATATAGGCGCTAATGGGAGAGGGGTGTTAGTGCGCACCGCCACTATGACTTACTGGCGCTACGCGCCGGAACTTGTTCTGCCCGTACGCTTTAACTACAAGGGAGAGTTCTGGGAATTGATATCCGCCAATGTCCCGGATAGTACTTTGATGTAAGTCAACAATCCTGAAAAACAGAGCGCAACCTGTTTTTATGGCTTGAGGGGGACAATATGAAAGATGTGTATCGGATAAATCCATGAATTTCAAAGAACTGGAAAGGATAATTAAAACCGATGACTGGAAACTGGACAGAGTTGAAGGCTCACATTTCAGTACGAACATCCAATCAAAAAAGGCATTACCACAATCCCCAAACATTCTGGAGACATACCCGAATATATTGTAATACCAATTCGCAATCAAAACCATTGTAATGTATCATCGGTCGTGAAGGAGGGTCT
>JAITCJ010000061.1 GCA_031283145.1 Holophagales bacterium
CGGCAGTCCAAATTTTCCTTATCCTCAAGCCAGGCCGCAATGGGAGCCATGCTGTACGCCGCCTCAAAACCAATACCTTCGGGACGTCCCATGTGGGAACACAAAACAACGCTGGCGCCCTTTTCAATCAAGTAATTAAGAGTCGCCATTGTTTCCTTAATTCTTGTAGCGTCCCTTATAACGCCATCTTTGATGGGCACGTTGAGATCGGCCCTCAAAAACACACGGTGACCCTGAACGTCTAGGTCTTTGAGTTTTCTGAACGACATGATTAGCTCCTTGTTTGGCTCTGCTCCAAAATATTATCCATCAACAAATAAAATAAATGAAAAAATATAATTTTTGCAAAATTTAAATTGTAATGAATTATACATGAGGTGATTCCAAAACCCCGTTTCTGTCTGCGCCCGTAATGATGCCTTCCACTCCAGTGTCGCGTCCGGCTTCATTCTGGCACAACCTGTCAACTCCGTTGAAGTTGCAAAACTGGTGTTTTGCAACTGGCTCACATGTTTTTGGATTGCCTACAATCCATCTTCCAATTCAAATTCAGTATCCGGGTAGGAAAGAATTTCAGGTCCATTCTTTGTAATAGCTACCATATGTTCAAATTGGGCGCTAATTTTACCGTCCGCTGTACGCACGGTCCAACCGTCAGGCTCCACAAGACATTTATGTGTTCCTGTATTTAGTATTGGCTCAATAGTAATGGTCATCCCCGCTTCCATTCTGAAACCTGTTCCGGGCGGCTGGTCTGCGTAAACAACTTGTGGATCCTCATGCAGATCACGGCCAATACCGTGACCAATGTAATCACGTACGATGTTGTATCCTCTGGCTTCCGCGAACTTTTGCACTGATGATGCCATGTCACCCATGCGCAGGCCGACTTTGCAGCAACTGACGCCAAGGAACATTGCCAACTGAGTAGTGGCGATGAGGTCCTTGAAAGTTTCGCTCACATGACCAACGCCGACAGTTAAGCAAGTGTCGCCATGAAAGCCGTCCAGTTTCGCGCCGCAGTCAATAGCGAGGACATCGCCGTCTTTAAGGGCGTAGCTGTTTGGTATTCCATGCACGACGCGATCGTTCACCGAAAGGCAAAGCGTTGCCGGAAATCCGCGATAGCCCTTGTAATTTGGCAAAGCTCCCTGTTTGCGGATGTAATTTTCAGCCAGTTTGTCGAGTTCCAACAGCGTGACGCCTGGTTTGGCGGCTCTGGCGGCTACCCTTAAAGCGTTAGCGGCCACTCGTCCGGCCTCTTTCAATTTATCAATTTCCTTGCGGCTCTTTATGCGGATTTGCTCACGGATAGGCACGGCGGACTCCCCTAGAACAGTTTAACTCACATTAAGAAAATCACATTGAAGTTCCTTGAACGCGGATAAACTTTAAGCATGTGGTATTGGAGGTTCAGAGTGTTTTACCTGAGATCGGTTGCCGCGCTGTTGATATTTGCCGCTGTCGCGTGTTCGCCTGACCGTCCGGCCAATGTGCCTCAGGATGCTCCTTGGGTTGGAACCGCTAAAGAAGGTTGTTACTTAAAGGTTGGAAAAAGGGAATTCAGAGGCTGGCACATGGAGGGCTGGAACAAAAATGGAGATCAGATTTTAGACGGCATTTGGGAGTTGGACGGTATTGCCAGAGCGGTCATACAGCCTAAGGAAATCAAAAGGTTCGATGGTCAGGTTTTCTATTTGGACGATGGCGCAAAGATAACTCGTCAATAAAGAAGATGGAATACAGCTCTGAAGAATGGAGTTGGATAGAAGCCGAATGGGCATTTCACTGTCATGGGCGCACGGCTTTTATATCCCCGGAAGATTTTCGTCAGGCCAAGGCTTGGGAGGAGGAGGGTATTCCGGCGGAAGTTTTAGTCGCCGCCATGGGGACTTTTTTTGAACGCCGAGCCAGACGGCCTCGCCCCCGATCTTTTGTCGCGCTTACTCACTTGGGAAAAGACGTAGCCAAAGCGATGTCTTTTCGCAAAGCGCTCTCCAAAGCGGGGGATGCTTTAAAGACAAATTTTCCAGGCTGGGATGCTGTAAAAGAACCACTGAAATCTGACCCTAAGGCAAAGGCGGCGTTTGAAGCGTGGATGTGCCTGAAGCTAGACTCGTTTTCGCCGGAGTCGCCGGGTTATTTAGAACATTTGGATGCTGAACGCGAGGCATACAAGGCTTTTGTTGAAATAGCGGCGGTAAACTTAGGTCCAAGCCGCGTTGCTCTGGAATCAGAATTAACGGAAAAACTTCATTCGGTTGATATTCCGGAAAGTTCTGTAGTTTGGAAAAGAGCCTGGGATCACCATTTTGCTAAAGATGTTTGCGCGGCGTGGGGTTTGGAGGGGATTTGAGCATTATAGCAGTTCAAATTTTTGTAGTTGAGCTGCTATGCCAGGATTTACTTGTAAATCCTGGCCGCTTATTGCTTGTAGGTGGGCTTTGCCCACCGTTAAGCAAGCAACAAAAGCGAAAAATGCTATATTTGGAGAATGAGCTTATGATTGAGAAAGAGAGGAGTATCAGCATCAAGTTCATTAGCATGGTTCATTAGCATGGTTCTCATTGACACATCACCTACTCGCGGATTTCTAGTTTCGGGTCGGTTATCCCCAAGAATAAAGGAGGCATGACATGTTATTATCTTTTGCGAGGTCCCGTCTTAGGAAACATGTGCCATTGATCG
>JAITCJ010000129.1 GCA_031283145.1 Holophagales bacterium
TGATACCAATTCGCAATCAAAACCATTGTAATGTATCATCGGTCGTGAAGGAGGGTCTGCGGCGCATCGAGTCCTCGCCAGGCGCGGTGGCGCGGCTGACGAGGCGGGGCTGGATGGAAACGGCGCTCGGAATCGATGACAGTTAAGTCAACATTGAACGCGAATTGGTATGATTTGGTATAAGGTCTGTTGACGCAGATTGGTTTTACAGGTCAATCCTGTTATTGCTCACGTCAACAAAGGCTTCGCCGAGACCTGTCACCTGGGCTTGCACTATTTTTTTTGAGCCGTCCATCTCAAGGCGGACCCGATCTCCTTTAGCGCCATTGGAGCGCGCCGTCGCGCAGCCTGTGATCTTGAGAGCGCCGTTTTGAAGCGTCACGCGCACTTTGTCCGTGGAGTTAATCAGAGGAATAGTCTCGACGTCCATTTGCGTTAGGAGTTTTCCCACGTTCATGGGCTGGCGCAGACGAGAGTCTTTTGGTAATTCTTTCAGAGCGCCTACCGGCGGAATGCCATCAAAAGCTATGGTTTCAAAATCAGCTTCGGTGATTACGGCTTTCCTTTGCAGCGCATTTTTTGCCTGGTAGAGCGCTCCAGACCAGGTGCTTTCCAGTTCCACTCGCACGGTCGTTGTTGAGATTCCATCAACGCTGACGCGGAATACGACAAAGAATCGCCCTATTGGTTCCTGTTTGCTCAAGCGATCCGCTTCAAAAGTCAGCTTGCCCGGTTTTAGCGGAGGCAGGGTGGGAGGGCGCGATATTTGTATGGTGTACTGGCCCGGAAAGTTTCTGGCGGCATTTTCGGCGAAGACAAGGGCTTGAGCGCCCAGATGCTCAATAGTCCCTGTCCCTTGCGCCCACAGAGCGGCAGGCAGTATGAGTGATGTCAGGCAGCTATGAAATATTCGCATGGCGGCTTACCGTTTCAGATTGGTAATTACGGACAACATATCGTCAATGGTACGAATGGTCTTGGAGTTGGCTTCATAAGCCCTTTGTCCCACAATCATATTGACCATTTCGTCCGCTATATCAACGTTGGACATTTCAAGGAAACCCTGAACCACGCCGCCCAGACCATCCGTCCCTGGCTGACCTTCAATGGGGTCGCCGGATGCCTGTGTTTGCAGGAGCAGGTTGCCGCCGATATGGTTGAGTCCGGCGGGGTTAATAAAGTTGACCAGGGTTATCTGTCCAATCTGCTGAGGTAGGGGCTGACCGGGCTGAGTGATACTTACGGTGCCGTCTTCCGCTATAGTGATGCTGGTTGTGTCCTGGGGAATCGCGATTAAAGGATTGAGGGCGTAACCGGCTGAATTGACGACAGTTCCGTCCTGATTTATGCTGAACGCGCCATCACGTGTGTAACCAATATTTCCGTCCGGCATAGTCACCTGGAAAAAACCCTGACCTTTTATCGCCAAATCAAGGTCGCGAGAAGTACTGCGAAAATTGCCCGTTGTAAATTGATGCACCACAGCTTGTAATTTGGCTCCGTGTCCAAGCTGAATACCGGTTGGGAGCTGGGTATTGGCGGAACTGTTTGTTCCGGCCAGATTTACGGTCTGATACAGCAGATCCTGAAATTCGGCCCGCGCTTTTTTGAAACCGGAGGTATTGACGTTGGCCAGGTTATTGGAAATAGTGTCCATGTTAAACGCCTGGGCTGTCATCCCGGCTGCCGCGGACCACATTGCTCTCATCATGGCGAAACTCCTTTATTGTTTTATTGTGTATTGCCGATATTCAGACTTTTGGCGTCTAAGTCATTGGTCAGTGTGCTGGCTATCTTTTGGCTCATTTCAAAGAGGCGGTTAAGCCTGATCATTTCGACCATGGCGGTTGGCATGTCAACGCCACTCTGCTCTAAGTAGCCCTGAATTATCCTGCCCCTTACCGGAGCCTCCCGCGCGTCGCTCGGATCAAAACGCCCGCCTCCCAGTTGAGTCAATGGCGAAGTATCAGAGTAGGCTTTCAGGTCAAGCTGATCTACAAAATTGTTGCCTTGATAGATAGTGCCGTCAGAGTGGAACTTTGGTTCCGCGCCGCGTGTATCCAGCATGATTGGGCCATTTTTGCCCAGCACAGCCATGCCGTCTAAAGTTTCCAGGCGTCCGCTGGCCCCAAGTGTAAAGCGGCCATCCCGTGTGAGCCTTGGGCCTTGCGGGGTTTGAATTGAGAAAAACGCGTTGCCCTCTATGGCAAAGTCCAAATCGCGCTGCGTGAGTTTTACCGGCGCCTGAGTGAAATCCATGTCTTTTTGCAGGTACACGGTTCCGTCATTGACAAATGGGGACAGCGGCAAACCACGCCCTGCGTCTTTAGCCTTGTTGAACACGGTAAAGAAACAGCGCTCGGTTTTAAACCCGACTGTCTGGGTGTTGGCAAGGTTGTTGGCTACAACGTCCAGTTGATAGGCGCGGGCCTTCAAACTTCCGGCGGCGACATAATAGGCAGGATCCATAGGGCATCTCCCGCCTACCACTATGCTAATGTCGTGCCAGTTTTTGTATTATGGATCTACTTCAAAGCTTCTCAAAAAATTTGTAAAGCCTGTGTCTGTGGGATCGGAGGTAGCGCCCCGCGCGTGATGGAGCCGTCCGCGCCTGAGAACGATAATCCCTTTAATAACATTCTCCTTAGACCCCTTGCTGGTGTACTCGAACCCCGGACCCCGCCCCCTGTTCAGTTCAGTTATTGAGCCAGGATAGCGCCAGGTTATCCATTCCCTTAATGTCCTGAGGATTTCTTCCTGATTGGAGCCTCCCTGGTTTCCGGCGGGTAGCGTGCCGACTTCCACAGAGCAGGTTTGATCAAACCTGTTGGTGGAAGAGTAAGAAGTATTGAACCACTCGATCTCGCCAAAAGGCGTTGACTCGTTGTAGCGGGCGCTGCGGGGTGTGCCTGGAAACACGGCTGAATAACCAAGATCCTGCCTGACGACCTTTTGCGGCTCTTCCACGAAACATGCCAGCGCCGGCAGCAGCAACAAAATCCATGCGACGCGTTTCATAATCAGTCCTTTCAGAGGGCAATGACAAATGTGGTTGATTTTGGCGCGGAGCTGAAATTTATTTTCCTTAAGTTTGGAGCAATTTCACTCCTCAGAGTTAAATTGCTCTAATGCGAGGTAATTGTAAACTCCCGTTTTTGCCTGTACCCGTAATGATGTCGTCCGCTCCAGTGTCGCGTCCGACTTTATTCAGGCGCAACCAACCAAATCCGTTAAGGTTACAAAACCGAAGTTTTGCAACTGGCTAATGCGATATTATAGCGGTTCCATATCAAAATTGCGTTCCGCAAATTTTGATATGGAAGTTTTTGGGACAATTATAGCCAGTCAACTTTAAAATCATCCTGTTTATCCAAGTGGAAGGCACTTCGTTTCAAGGCTGCGCCTTCGTTACGTGAGCCGCCAACAGGAATGGAGGCAAATCGCCGTTGGCACTAGCGCTGCGAGGCAGCACAGTGACTTTACGGCGCTTGACTCCATTAAAAGCGGAACGGCAGCGCAGACGAAAGCCACATGGCAACGTACCGTTTTAAAGTTGTTTCACTATACAAGCTAAAATTGCTATATTGCTTCAGCCTCCAAGCGAACCAGCGCTCTCCAGGCGGCAAGATGTCCTGCCGCCTCAATTCGGCCATGTCTGCCAAGTATCGTCAGGACAGTGTCTATTTTTTGCAGCCTTGCCTGGAGAATAGCGCCGGAGAGCCTTTCCAGCTCGCGCTCAAAATTTCTCCCAGGCTTCCATTCAGTTAAATCAAGTTCCAGCAACAGACCCTTAGGGTGGTCGCCTTCCATAACTCTGACCCAAGGCTCGCCGCGCTGGGCTGTGCGCTTCCAGTGAATCCGGTTTATTGAGTCGCCGGCAACAAAGGGTCTTGCCCCAACAGGACTTGAATAACCTGATTTTGTATCCGGTTCAGAAAAATCCCCCCTATCGCCATCATAGTTTTCGTGTCCGCCCGGATGCGGCGCGATCAAAAGAGTTGTATCTAAATGAAAGAGTTTGGTTTTTTCCAGAAAGCCAAACGGATAGCTCGTGCGCAATTCTATGTATTTGGGTTGCGCGGGGCCTCTTTTTTCCGGTCTGACTTGCAAAACGACCGTTGGAGAGCCATCCCCTTTCCCTCCTGGAAAAAAGCTAGGCTCAACACGGCAATTCGGAATTTTTAAACGGACCTCCAAACCCCTGATTCGACTTGGAGCTTTATCTGACAAGCGTAGTCTAAGCCCCCCCCTCAGCCTCGCGAACAAGCTGCCATCTTCAATGCGCACAGGCTCAATCGCCTGGAGCGAAGCCCTGCTAACCCACCCCGAAACCAACAGCAGTCCAATCATCAGACCGAAGACCACGTGCAGCAAATTATTATTTGTGTACACCCCCATCACGCCAACCATTCCGGTCATGCCCAGATACACGTCACCCAACCGAGTGACGCGAATAGTCAGGCGAGAGCCTTTCCACAAATACATTGCGATAGATTACTTTAATTACGGTTCAATATCAAAATCGCCTTCCGTGATTTGCAAGCAAATACTGGCATAGCAGTTCAACTACTATAGTGAAACAACTTTAAAACGGTACGTTGCCATGTGCCTTTCGTCTGCGCTGCCGTTCCGCTTTAATGGAGTCAGGCGCCGTAAGTCTCTGTGCTGCCTAGCAGCGCCAGTGCCAACGGTGATTTGCCTCCATTCCTGACGGCGGCTCACGTAACGAAAGCGCAGCCTTGAAACGAAGTGCCTCCCATCTGGATAAACAGGATGATTTTAAAGTTGAACTGCTATATTTGGTATTGAAGAGGTAATTGCAAAAAACCGTTTCTGTCTGCGCCCGTAATGATGCCGTCCGCTCCAGTGTCGCGTCCGGCTTCATTCTGGCACAGCCTATCAACTCCGTTGAAGTTGCAAAACTGGCTCTGAAGTCAAAAGAACGGACTCAATCATGTTAAAAGAATTATTTCGCACAAAATCGCTTGAGCGATTGAGAGCCAGCGCGGAAGAGCCGGAACACCGCCTCAAGCGCAATCTGACAGCCTTTGACCTCACGCTCTTTGGTGTCGGAGCAATCATTGGGGCGGGTATTTTTTCCACAATAGGCACAGCCGCGGCTGGCAATATTCTGGACGGCCGTCTGGCGGCGGGTCCGGGCCTCGTGGTCAGTATTATATTAGTTGCCATAGCCTGCCTTTTTACGGCTCTGGCGTACGCAGAGATGGCGAGCATGATCCCGGTTTCAGGCTCCGCGTACACATACACTTACGCGACTATGGGTGAACTGGCCGCCTGGATAATAGGCTGGGACCTTTTATTGGAATACGCCGTCAGCAATGTCGCAGTAGCTATATCCTGGGGCGATTACGCCAGGAGCTTTCTGGCGAATGTTTTTCATGTGAATATTCCGGGCTGGCTGGCAATGGATCCACGTACCGCTTTAATGCTAAACGAAGGCACAGCCACGCTTTCAGATAAATTGAATCTGCTTGAGCAAGCAAGGGCCGGTGGACCTGAATCGGCGTTGTTCGCCAACTGGAACGTACTGAAAGACGCTCCCCTAATCTTTGGTTTCCCCCTGACTTTCAACCTTTTGGCGGTGATTATCACTGTTGTTATCACATATCTTGTCTATCGTGGAATCAAGGAGAGCAGCACGGCCAACAACTGGATGGTTATTCTGAAAGTACTGATACTTCTCTTGGTGATAGGCGCTGGCGCACGATTTATCAGCGGCGACAACTACGCGCCATTTTTTCCAAACGGCTGGAAAGGAGTTCAGGCAGGCGCGGCCATTATATTTTTTGCTTTCATAGGCTTTGACTCAGTCAGCACAACGGCTGAAGAATGCCGCAATCCGGCCAGAGATCTGCCCAGAGGCATACTATGGTCTTTAGCCGTTTGTACAGTCGCGTATGTCCTGATCGCGGTGGTAGTAACAGGAATGTTGAAATACACACAGCTTGAGGGCATTGCCGACCCACTGGCGTATATATTTGAGCGGAAAGGATTTTCTGCGCTGGCGGGTATCATAAGCGCCGGCGCTGTTGTGGCCACAACGGCGGCCCTGCTGGTTTTCCAGGTGGGCCAGCCCAGAATATTCATGGCAATGGGGCGGGATGGATTAATTGGCTCCTGGTTCAGCAAAATAAGCCCCAAACGCGGGACTCCCGCTAACGCTACGCTCCTTACAGGCGTCATGGTGGCCGTTCCCGCCGCCTTTTTGAATATCAGCGAAGTGGTGGAGCTTACCAATATCGGCACACTCTTCGCCTTTTCCCTGGTCTGTTTGGGAGTGATCATTCTCAGGCAAAAAAGACCTGAAGCAGAACGCCGCTTCAAAATGCCGCTGTACTGGCTTCTTGCGCCACTAGGCATCCTCGCCTGTATTTGGCTCGCGCTTGGCTTGCCCCCGCTCACATGGAGCCGATTTGTCGTTTGGCTCCTGGCAGGACTTGTGATCTATCTACTTTACGGAGCGCGGAACAGTATGCTGCGCCATAAAAACATGAGCGGATTGTAATTGATACCAACTTGCAATCAAAGGGCATTACGTTTGATTGCAGGTTGGTATGGCGGCGAGCAATCGCCGCCCGCAAGTTTTTGAAAAATCAGGGTTTCCCTGTTTTTCAAAAACTTTGGCGCTTTAGCGTTCAATGTCAATT
>JAITCJ010000143.1 GCA_031283145.1 Holophagales bacterium
TAAAAGGGAGTTAGAGTAATTCCATTTTGATTTATAAATGGAATTACAGGTGTAGCTATGGAGATACTCGACAACGTAAATAGGGCTGTCATTGACGATTTGGTTATTGAAATCTCAAAAGGCGACAAATTATCCATTGCCGCGGCTTTTTTTTCCATGTATGCCTATCAGATCTTGAAAAAGCAGCTTGACGGCATTGACGAGCTGCGCTTTATTTTTACGTCCCCCACATTCCTGCTGGAAAAAGCTCCGAAAGAAAAACGCGAGTTTTACATACCGCGCCTTAACCGCGAACGCTCATTATATGGAACAGAATTTGAAGTTAAGCTCCGCAATGAATTAACGCAAAAAGCTATTGCCCGCGAATGTGCTGAGTGGATTCGGAAAAAGGCGCGTTTCCGCTCAATTCTTACAGATGGCGCAATCAATACGCTTTTTGATATTCAAAAACAGGACGGCGGGTATTCATATACGCCATTCAATAGTTTTACTGCCGCCGACCTCGGATGTGAACGCGGCAGCAACATTGCCATAAACACAATTAAATTCGCCCACGCCGAAAGTCAGCAATTTCTCGACAGCTTTAATGCTTTATGGAATGATAAAAAAAACTTTCAAGACGTAACCGATTTGGTATTAGACGGTATTACTGCCGCTTACAATGAAAATGCGCCAGAATTTATTTACTATGTCGCCATATATAACATTTTTAACGAGTTTCTTTCTGATATAAGCGAGGATGTACTGCCGAACGAAGCAACGGGCTTTAAAGAAACGGCGATATGGAATAAGCTCTACGATTTTCAAAGAGACGCCGCGCTTGCCATTATCAACAAATTAGAGCGGTATAACGGTTGTATCCTTGCTGACAGCGTAGGGCTTGGCAAGACGTTCACCGCGTTGTCGGTTATAAAATACTACGAAAACCGCAACCGCAATGTGCTTGTATTATGTCCGAAGAAACTCTGCGACAACTGGACGACCTTTAAGGAAAATTACCTCAACAACCCCATCGCCTCCGACCGTCTGCGCTACGATGTGTTGTTTCATACGGATTTGTCGCGTGAACAGGGATTTTCCGGTCACTTGGATTTATCCAAGCTAAATTGGAGCAACTACGATCTCGTTGTAATTGACGAGAGCCACAATTTCCGAAATGGCGGCGATTTTTCGGGGCGCGGCGGCAACAGGCGTGAAAACCGTTATTTACAACTTTTAAACAGGGTAATCCGTAAAGGCGTAAAAACTAAAATCCTTATGTTATCCGCAACGCCGGTAAACAACGGATTTTCAGACTTACGACATCAGCTTGAACTTGCCTATGAGGGCAATTCAGCGCTAATAAGCGACAAACTTGATATCGACAAGCCTATTGACGTTATATTCCGCAGCGCGCAAACAGCTTTTAATAAATGGAGCAAGCTCGAAACTAAAGAACGCACGACCGAAAACCTCCTGAGTTCCCTTGATTTTGACTTCTTCAAAGTTTTGGACAGCGTGACGATAGCCCGTTCCCGTAAACACATTAAAAAGTATTATGACACAGCGGATATCGGAAAATTCCCCGAACGTATGCCACCCATTCCGCTTCGTCCAAAGCTGACCGATTTGCCGTCTGCTATAAACTACGACACAATTTACAGTGAGTTAATGAAACTCAACCTTGCCATCTATATCCCAACCGATTTTTTACTTGTGAGCCGACGCGCAAAATATATTGATTCAAGTATTAATATTGACCGCGCTGGACGTGAAATCGGTCTGCGCCGCCTTATGAGCATAAATCTGATGAAGCGCCTCGAAAGTTCCCTGGTATCTTTCCGTATTACGCTTGAACGCGTAAGAGGTTTAGTTGACGGTACGATTGCCGATATAGACGCTTACGCCGCCGGATCAAGCAGTATGATCAATACGCAGGAAATAGATGAAATGGATTTTGACGGCGACGACGCCAACACAGATTTCTTTGAGAGGAAAGGCAAAAAACTTGATATTGACCTCGCCGACATGGATTACATATCTTGGCGTAAGAAACTAGCGGAAGATTCCGAAATTCTGGAATTACTATCGCTGATAATGCAGGATATAACGCCTGGACACGATACCAAATTACAGACGTTGTTATTTTGCGTCGCCGAAAAAATCCAAAACCCATTTAACGGCGGGAACAAGAAAATCCTTATATTTTCCGCCTTTTCAGATACAGTCGAATATCTTTACCGCGAAGTAGCGCCATATGTAAAAGAGCGTTACGGACTTGATACAGCTATGGTGACAGGCTCGACTGACGGAGAGACCACATTGGAATTAAAACGCGCCGACCTCAATACAGTATTGACGCTGTTCTCGCCTGTATCAAAAGACAAGGAACTCCTGATGCCTGACAATCTCGCCGAAATTGATGTGCTGATAGCCACGGATTGTATCTCCGAAGGTCAGAACCTGCAAGATTGCGACTACTGTGTGAATTACGATATACATTGGAACCCAGTACGCATCATACAACGTTTCGGGCGCATAGACCGTATCGGCAGCAAAAACGCAAAAATCCAACTTGTGAACTTTTGGCCCGACATTGATCTTGACAAGTACCTTACGCTTAAAGGCCGTGTTGAAACACGTATGAAAGCGGGTGTACTGGCCGCAACAGGCGATGACAACGTGATTGACCCCGACGAGCAGGGCGACCTTGAATACCGCAAAGCGCAGCTTGAGCGCTTGCAAAACGAGGTTGCGGATATTGAAGAAATGCAATCAGGCGTTTCCATCATGGACTTGGGGCTGAACGAGTTCCGGCTTGACCTACTCGAATATGTAAAGCAAAACGGAGATATAGACAAAGTTCCATTCGGGCTTCACTCCGTTGTTCCGGCATCGGAGGAATGTCCGCCGGGAGTTGTGTTTGTTCTGAAGAACCGCAGCGATAGCGTGAACATTGACATGCAGAACCGTTTGCACCCATTTTATATGGTATATATAGGGACAGACAGCAAAGTGGTCTGCGATCACCTCTCGCCCAAGGAACTGCTCGACAATATCCGTTCCCTGTGCAAAGGAAAAACCAAACCGATTATGGATGTCTGCCGAGAGTTCAACGCTGAAACTAAAGACGGGCGTGATATGCGAGGCACATCAGTTCTGCTGTCAGAAGCGATTAAATCAATCATTGAAGTAAAGGCCGAAAACGACATTGACAGCTTGTTCCGTCCGGGCGGCACATCCGCTCTGAATACCAAAATCAGCGGACTTGACGACTTCGAGCTAATCTGTTTCCTTGCAGTCAGGTGACCACATGTTGGGATTGCCTAGCTCGACCGAAGTGAACCACCGCGTGGCTAAAGAAAAACTTTACACCAATGTTGCCGCGCCGACATTGCGCGACATGATAAAAGACCAGATAGAGTCGGTCGTCTGGCGAAACAAACTGGCCGACAGCACTACAGGGATAAGCGCGGGCGAATCTATCAAGGAAATTCAGGTGTTCGAGGTGCGGCTTCGACAGCGTGGACTTAACAAGCACATTTTGCCCGCCATCGCCAGAGTGATACCGTACAAAATTCTGTTTATCCTCATATTCGGCAGCGAGGCGCAGGCGTGGATAGAAGCGTCCTGCATGTTCTACAGCACCGATTGGGTTTCTCTCGACGAGTTCACGCTTAGATTTGAGGGTCTGAATTTAGATACCATGTATGAGAACCTGGCGCGGCAGATTTCGGGCGGTCGGCTTGGTACTGGCGGCGACATTGCCGAAGCCATAGACCGCGACAGACAGCGGCGGAAACTCGAACGCCAGATTGCCGCGTTAGAAAAGAAAGTGCCGCAGGAAAAGCAGTTCAACAGACAAGTCGAATTGAACGGCGAGTTAAAACTAATGAAGAAGGAATTGGAGGGATTGAAATGAGCCGCGATGACGAAGTTCGCAAAATAATCTCTGCTAATATAATGAAATTTGAAACTCCGAACCTTACTGCCGAGAACATAGCGAAACTTGACGCGCTTTCAGAACTTTTCCCCGGCGTCGTTACGGAGGGCAAGGTTAATTTTGACCTATTGCGCTCCATGCTGGGTGATGACGTGTTCGGCGACGAAGCTTATGAATTCACATGGGTGGGCAAACGCGCCGCCATTGCCGAAGCTGGGCGGCCTATCCGCAAAACGCTGCGTCCCTGCGTAGAGGAGAGCAAAGATTGGGACACGACCGAGAACCTTTACATTGAGGGCGATAACCTTGATGTGCTGAAACTGCTTCAAGAAAGCTACCTCGGCAAGGTAAAAATGATATATATTGACCCGCCGTATAACACGGGGAGCGACTTCATATATCGTGACGATTTTTCACAGAGCCGTGAAGACTATGAAGATGTAACGGGCGTACGCGACGAGGATGATAACCGCCTTTTCAAGAACACCGAAGCTAACGGACGATTTCACTCTGATTGGTGCAGTATGATTTATCCGCGATTGGTACTTGCGCGGAATCTGTTGCGGGATGATGGGGTTATATTTGTAAGTTGTGATGACAATGAAGTTCACAACGCAAGGAAAATTTTTGATGAAGTATTTGGAGGCACAAACTTCGTCACGCAGTTTGTTTGGGCCGCTGGACGCAAGAACGACTCAAAACTTGTGTCTGTGTCGCACGAGTATATTCTCTGTTATGCGAAATCAAAGGCTTATCTTCAAGAAACCCAAACCATCTGGAGAGAGCGCAAGCAGGGCTTGGATGATATTTATGCTGTTTATGCAAAGCTCAAAAAACATCATAATGATGACTGTGCCTCTATTCAGCATGGATTAAAAGAATGGTACAAAGCTCTGCCAAAAACGCATCCCGCACGCAACCATGCCCATTACTCATGCGTTGACAAAAGAGGCATTTACTTTCCTGATAATATCTCGTGGCCAGGTGGCGGGGGGCCGCAGTACGACGTCCTCCACCCTGTCACACGCAAACCCGTGAGGGTCCCTTCGAGAGGGTGGATGTTTGCCACGTCTGCGCGGATGCAAGAAATTATGGATGACGACAGAGTGCATTTTGGCCCCGATGAGAATGCCGTTCCATGCATCAAGTCATACCTGAAAGACAGAGAGCTAAACGCGCCATACAGTGTATTCTATAAGGACGGGCGCGCTTCAACAAAGCGCTTAAGGACGCTCATGGGCGGCGATGTTTTTGAAAACCCCAAGGATGAGGAGATAATTCAAGGCATCATAGAATTTACAGGGACAAAAGATGGGGTAATTTTGGATTTTTTTAGCGGCTCGGCAACCACGGCCCACGCAGTGCTTCTTCAAAACGCCGTTGACGACAGCAACCGCAAATTTATTTTAGTTCAACTGCCCGAGCCATGCGATGGAAAGACGGATGCAGGCAAAGCTGCCATCAGGCTGGGCTTAAATACAATTGCCGAGATAGGCAAGGAGCGCATCCGCCGCGCAGGGGAGAAAATCAAAGACGAAGCGGACTTGACTGCCCAAAACCTCGACATCGGCTTTCGCGTCCTGAAACTCTCGGATACGAATATGAACGACGTGTACTACACTGCGGGGGATACCACACAGGAATTGATAAGCATGATGGAGGGCAACATCAAACCTGACCGCGCGGATATTGATTTACTTTACGGCTGTTTGCTTGATTGGGGTTTGCCTCTTTCTATGCCGCATACCCATGAGGTAATAGACGGTTTCACCGTCCACACGTACAACGGCGGCGACCTGATGGCCTGCTTTGAGGAGCGTATCGGCGAAAAGGTAATACGCGAGATTGCGGGACGCAAGCCTCTGCGCGCGGTATTCCGTGACAGCGGTTTCTCCGGCTCGCCCGAAAAGATCAATGTGTTTGAAATCTTCAAGCTGTTCACGCCGAACACGAACGTGAAAGTAATATAGGGAAACTTAATGAAACTGCAATTCCGTCATCAGCCGTTTCAAGCAGATGCGGCAAACGCTGTCTGCGATGTGTTCGTGGGTCAGCCTTTCAATACCTCGACCTATCTGATAGACCCAGGCTTGGGACAAATAGAGTTGGAAGGGATTCGGAAATCCACAGGTTTTGTTAACGCGCCTGTCAATGTCAGTGACGATAAGGTGTTGGAACAAATTCGCAAAATACAACGCAGCGGCAGTATTAAACCATCCGATGCGCTTGATGGGCGGTATAACTTGACCGTCGAAATGGAAACGGGTGTAGGTAAAACATACACATATATCAAGACGATGTACGAACTCAACAAGCGGTACGGTTGGAGTAAATTCATCATTATCGTGCCTAGCGTCGCTATCCGTGAAGGTGTGTACAAGTCATTTCAGATAACCGAGGAGCATTTTGCGGAGAATTACGGCAAGAGAATACGCTTTTTCATTTACAATTCAGCGCGGCTTACCGATATAGACCGCTTTGCCTCCGACAGCGCGATTAATGTGATGATAATCAACAGCCAAGCCTTCAATGCGCGCGGTGAGGCCGCAAGGCGCATTTACATGAAGTTAGACGAGTTCCGCTCCCGCCGCCCGATTGATATTCTGGCTAAGACCAATCCGATTCTGATTATTGATGAGCCGCAGTCGGTTGAGGGTACGGCTACAAAAGAGCGCCTGAAAGAGTTTGCGCCGCTGATAACGCTCCGATATTCGGCAACTCATAAAGCCGACTGCGCGTACAATATGATTTACCGGCTTGACGCCATTGAGGCATACAATAAACGACTTGTTAAAAAGATTGCGGTCAAAGGCATATCCGTAATGGGCAGTACCGCTGCCGAAGGATATGTTTATGTGCAGAGCATCAATCTGTCAAAAGGTAATCCGACAGCGACCATAGAATTTGATTTTAAGGGTAAGCGCGTCATCCGCAAGGTGGTACGCGTAGTGAAGGAAGGGTACAACTTGTTTGATAACTCCGGCGAGCTTGCTGAGTATGAGGATGGATATACTGTCCTGCGGATTGACGGACGCGATTCTTCAGTGGAGCTTACAAATGGCAAAAAATTGTTTGCCGGGGATGTTATCGGCGCGGTCAGCGAGGAACACCTGCGCCGCATACAAATACGCGAAACAATCATATCGCACATTGAGCGGGAGCAGCATTTATTCGCCAAAGGTATAAAGGTGCTGTCGCTGTTCTTTATAGACGAGGTGGCAAAGTACAAGCAGTACGATGCGGCGGGCAATGCGCATGGCGGCGCTTACGCCGAAATATTTGAGGACGAATACAGAAAAATAGTTGCGGATGGTACGCAACTTAAACTGTTTGGCGAGCCTGACTACCTTGCCTATCTTGAGGGTATATCCTCCGAACAGACACACGCGGGATATTTTTCAATTGATAAGAAAAACAGCCGGATGATAGACAGCAAGCTCGGAGATAAAAAAGAAAGGACATCCGACGACGCGGATGCTTACGATTTAATTATGAAAGACAAGGAGCGTCTGCTTGACAGGCGCGAGCCTGTGCGATTCATATTTAGCCATTCCGCGCTCCGCGAGGGGTGGGATAACCCAAATGTTTTCCAGATTTGCACATTGAAACAGAGCGGAAGCGATGTGCGCAAGCGGCAGGAAGTCGGACGCGGGCTTCGTCTTGCCGTCAATCAGAGCGGTGAGCGTATGGATGAAAATGCGCTGAGCCGTAACGAAGTTCATAGTGTGAATGTGCTGACAGTTATCGCCAGTGAAAGCTACGACAGTTTTGCTAAAGGATTGCAGAGCGAAATCGCTGAAGCCGCCGCTGAGCGTCCGCTTAAAGTGGAAACAAAACTGTTCACAGAAAAATTCGGCGATGATGTCGCGTTTGTTATTTATGAGAGCCTGATTGAAAACGGATATGTTAAACGCGGCGAACTCACGGAAAAATATTATGAGGACAAAAAGAACGGAGCGATTGCTTTGCCTGATGAAGTTGCCGGCCACGCCGCTGAAGTTATAGCCCTGCTTGATTCCATATACGATCCGAACGCCAACAGACCGGAGGACGTACGCAAGAATACTATTGAGATTACGCTTGATAAATCGAAATTGGACAGCGTTGCGTTTCAGGAACTCTGGTCGCGTATAAACAACAAAAGTTATTACACAGTGAAATTCACGGAGAGCGAGCTAATTGAGAACGCAATCAAGGCGCTGAATGAAAAACTGCGTGTTTCAAAAATATATTTCAGGGTCGAAAAAGGCGAACAGATTAAAACTATTGAATCAAAGGGACAACTACAATCCGGAGAAGCGTTTATACGCAATGATGTGGTGCGTGAGGATGCGGCGCGCTATACAGCCATTAGCGCAAGTTCATCTATTAGATATGATATCGTTGGTAAAATCGTCATTGAAACCGGACTAACTCGTAAGACAGTTGTTGCTATTTTGGTCGGCATTGAAAAGAATATTTTTACCCAGTTCAGCGATAACCCCGAAGAATTTATTATCCGCGCCGCGAACCTGATAAACGAACAGAAAGCCACGGCGATAATTGAGCATATTACGTACTATAAACTGACCGATGCATTCGGCGCGGAGATATTTACCGAGCCAGATTTGAAAAGGGGGAAACTTGGTTTAAACGCTATGGAATCAAAACGACATTTGTATGACTATGTTGTTTATGATTCCAAAACAGAACGGGACTTTGCCACTGGATTGGAAACACACCATAGAGAGGTTGAGGTTTATGTTAAGTTGCCCAAAGGATTTTACATCAGTACGCCTGTTGGCAAATATAATCCCGACTGGGCTATAGCTTTCTATGAAGGCAGTGTAAAGCATATCTATTTTGTGGCTGAAACAAAAGGTGATATGCCGTCTATGGAACTCCGTAAAATTGAGGACGCGAAAGCGCATTGCGCCCGTGAGCATTTCCGCGCGATCAGCAGCGAGAATGTAAGGTATGGTGTTGTAGACAGCTACGAGAGCTTATGGAATTTGGTTCGGGAATAGTTTCCCGCAAAGTCAATTTGCGGAATCTATAGCAAAAATTACTATATATAGTGAAACAACTTTAAAACGGTACGTTGCCCTGTGGCTTTCGTCTGCGCTGCCGTTCCGCTTTTAATGGAGTCAAGCGCCGTAAGTCACTGTCGCTGCCTCGCAGCGCCAGTGCCAACGGCGATTTGCATCCATTCCTGTCGGCGGCTCACGTAACGAAGGCGCAACCTTGGCACTTCGTGCCCCACACTTTGATAAACAGGGTGATTTTAAAGTTGACTGGCTATATAAAGGCTCAGAAAGACTTGCCGGGGATTATAGGAATAAGCAGTTCCAGAACGGCTTTTAATCTCGCTTCTTTTTCGGCTGCCAGTTGTTTTTGGGCTTCAATGGCTTTTGTGGCAGCCTTGGTCAGGAATTCGGGGTTGCTCAATCTGGCCCTTAAAGAGTTAAGCTCGTTTGTCAGCTTGTCCCGTTCTTTTTCCAGCTTTGCCCTTTCCGCGGCGGGGTCTTTGATTCCGGCCAGTTCAAGGGCAACGAGTCCATCTTCTATTACCGCCACAGCCCGCGTTGGAGAGGTCAGGTCGCCGTTTTGGAAAGTAATGGATTCAAGTTTTGCCAGTGACTTAAAGGCGTTGGTAAATGGCGCTAGTTCCGGCAAATTGCACAGGGCGGGAACTCGCTTGGCAGGGTCTATTGAATTTTCCGCTTTCAAGCGCAAAATGTTTGACAGGGCTTCTTGAAATTTTGGTATCAGACCGCGCTT
>JAITCJ010000146.1 GCA_031283145.1 Holophagales bacterium
ACGCGACACTGGAGCGGACGGCATCATTACGGGCGCGGACAGAAACGGGGTTTTGCAATTACCTCAAAATATTTTTAATTGAGGCATGATGTCCTGCCCTGCTCTATCGCCTGGAATCTATTTGGTTTGCAAACCCATTGGTTTGAGCAGTTTTGATATGGTCCGGCACTTTAAGCGCATAGCCGTTCAGTCCGGCCATAATAAATGGACGCTTGGGCATGGCGGTACACTGGACCCCTTTGCCAGGGGTCTGTTGCTTATCCTTTCGGGTCAGGCGACCAGACTGATGGAGCTTATTCATCCGCTGCCTAAAGTCTATGAGGCGGATATTGAGTGGGGGTCTGAGACAGACACGGGCGACCACTTAGGACAGATTGTTTCAAAGGGCGAAACAAACCATGTTACTGAGGAACTGTTAAATACAGCGATCAACAAATTTTTGGGATGGTCTGAACAAGTGCCGCCGGCAACCAGCGCAAAAAAAATCAGCGGCGAGGCCGCTTATAAAAAGGCGCGCAGAGGTGAGGCCGTGGCGCTGCCGCCATCAAAAGTCTATTTACACGACGCTACCTGGCTATCACACGATCTGCCCAAACGGAGCAAGTTGAAGATCACGTGCCGAGGCGGTTATTACGTGCGCAGTCTGGCAAGGGACATGGGACGCGCCCTTGGCTGTGGCGCTCATCTTTCAGGGCTTCTCAGAACATCCATAGGGCCTTGGTCTGATCCGGGAGAGAACAGACAATTGCTTGTCATAGGCGCGGATACGCTTCCGTGGTGCCGTAACCGATTATTGAGCGAAGCTGAGGCCGACCATTTGGCGCATGGCAGACCGATAGAAATAGGAGAGATAACCAATGCCAGCTATCCACCGCCAACGGACTTCCCGGTCACCTGCGCTCCCATAGCCGCCATTTTTGAGTCCAAACTGACGGCTCTCTTAAAAGAACGTGAGGGCTTGCTGCGGACAACGGCAAACCTTCGCGGAGGTTTGTAATATATATAGCCAGTCAACTTTAAAATCATCCTATTTATCCAAGTAAGAGGCACTTCGTTTCAAGGCTGCGCTGTAGTGAAGTGAGCCGCCGACAGGCGGTGAGCGGAACGGCAACGCAGACGAAAGGCACAGGGCAACGTACCGTTTTAAAGTTGTTTCACTATAGCCAATTATAATACCAAGTCGCGTTCAATTGACATTGAACGCTAAAACTTGCGGGCGGCGATTGCTCGCCGCCATACCAACTTGCAATCAAACGTAATGCCGTTTGATTGCAAGTTGGTATAACAATTCAACTACGAAAAGCCGAACTGCTGTATATCTTCCTCTATTCCAATATTCCTTAGCCACAATGCCTGAACATTTGGATCATCGCTACGCTCCGCGCTATTTTTCAGCGTTACGAGACGAAGCGGCGCGTCAGCGAAGCCCAATAGCAACCCATCGCTGATGCGCCTGAAATGACCCGGAATGCACAGGTCATTATGTGGGAGGGCCCAAGGGATTTTGATATTTCCATGTTCTCCGGTGATAAAAGCATTTGGCCAGGGGTCTGCTACTGCCCTAATCTGATTGAATGCTTCCTGCGCGGTCATTTCTTTTTTCAGGCGGCTGTCCTCTGGTTTCCGTCCACCAAAATATGAGGACTTGCCCAATGTTTTTTGAGAGATACCTGAAATTGCTTTGTTGACAAGCCGAGGAATAGTTTCGCGCAGTAATTCATACCCTGAGTTAGCAGCTTTTTTTGTGAGGCTAAGCGCAGTTTCATCCCAGGCAATGGGAATTTCTTTTTGTCCGAAAATATCGCCATCGTCCGGTTTGGGCGTCATAGCGTGCAGAGTGATGCCTGTAATGGTTTCCCCATGTACCAATACCCAGTTGATTGGCGCTCTGCCGCGATATTTCGGCAACAGTGAGCCGTGCATGTTGAAAGCTCCCGCTCTTGGGATTTGTAGGATTTTTGCGTCAATCATCTCGCGGAAGTAAAAGCTGAACAAAAAGTCCGGACTCAGTTTGTGGATATGGTTTTGAACAGTCGCGGAGTTGAAACTGGACTCAATGAAAATGGGTATGCCTTTTTTGTCTGCGTATTCGGCGGGGGACTCAAACCACTTGTCTTCATCAGGCTGGTTGTAGGTATAGAGCGCCGTAACTTCAATTCCACAATCAATCAGCGCTTCTACAGCCTTACGTCCAACCAGTGAATAAGCGCAAACAACAGATGTTGCCATATATCCTCCAGTTTAATTATCTGAGAATTGGTTTTTCTTACAATTTAAATCAGCTAATTCCGTTGAAGTTTCAAAACTGGAGTTTTGCAACTGGCTCAGGTTGAGTTAGAATTATGTTGGATGTTTTGTCAATATCTCGGGAGCCTTTGATGTTTGCTGTGCTTGCGAGCGCGTTGATTTTATGTGTGAGCGCAAAGGCCGCGCCGCTGTGGGCGCATCCTGTCTCCTATCAAGAAACGCCGGAGGATCCACTTTGGGTGCCGCGTGAATTAATTGCCTTTGCGCGAGTCAGGGTTGCGCTGGGGGCAGGTGAGCGCGGTAAGGCGGAAGCTCTGTCGAGAGTTCTGATCTGGCCCGAGGAACTGGGAGGCTTAGGCATTCAGTATTCAAATGACAGAACCCGCACTGTAAATGAAGTTTGGCTTGAAAGGAAGGCTAATTGCCTTTCTATGACATTTGTGTATGTAATGCTGGCAAGGCATCTGCAAATTAACGCTATGTTTGGTGAGTCTTTTGAAGCCGTGAATTGGTCGAGGGTCGGCGATGTCATAAGGCTGGAAAAGCATATGGTTGCTGTTATACAGCGACATCCGGCGGAGGACTTGGTCGCTGATTTTCTCCCCCAGACAAGGGCCAGGTATGGAAACTATTTTGTGGATTTGATAACAAATGCCCGCGCCAGGTCTCTATTTTACTCGAATTCCGCTGTCGAGGCGCTCATTGATAATGATAAGGAAACCGCGATTGATAATATTACAAAGGCGCTCGAAGCTGATCCCACTTCATCTCAAGCCTGGAATATAAAAGGAGTCATAGAGAAATCCTCTGGAAACACAACAAGCGCTGTTAGGTCTTACAAGACAGCCATCCGTAATAATCCCAATAATGTTGTCGCTATAGGCAATCTGGCGGCTCTGTACGTTGTGGAGGGTCTTTATGAAGAAGCCGCTAGATTGAGGGCGATTGAGAACGGTTTGCGAAAAAGAGATCCGTACTATTTTGCTTTTCTGGCATCGGAAGCTATGGGAAAAGATGATTTGGCAAAAGCGCAAAAATTAATACAAAGAGCCATAAAGATTCACCCGAAAGACGCGGATTTTTATGTAACACTGAGCTATATATATCAGGCTCAGAATAAACTAACCCAGGCTATTGACACGCTGAACAAAGCTCGAAATCATGTTGCCTCTGACAAAACAGAAAAAATAGACTCGTTAATAAGTGAATACAGAGCGCTTCTGTCTTCCAAATGATTTTACTGCTTTAACCATCCGAGCATTTTTTCAGGTCCGTGAAAACCGTTTAACCGGCGTGTTTCTTTGCCATCGGCATCCATGAGTATGATTGTCGGATAGGCAACAATGCCCAGTGGTTTAGCCAGGTCAGGCCGAACTTTTTCTGTATCAATGCGCACGGCTATGGCGTTATTTTGAATCCAGCCTGAGACAGCGGGGTCCGGCCATGTTTTTTCATCCAGTTCTTTGCATTGAGCGCACCATGATGTAAATGTATCAATCAAAACCAATTTGTTTTCAGCTTTCGCTCTGTTTTGGGCAGATTCAAGATCGTGTTCTATCCAGAGTTCACGCGCTTCTGATTCAGCGGTTGCAGTTGTGGAAACACCATTGGGCAGCAGGGATATGTCTAAATAAAACTCAACCGCACGTATTCCAAGCAAAACGGCGATGGTGAATGAGATTAGAGCAAATCCCTTACGCATATGGCCAAGCAGACCTTTAGCGATTTCAAACGCGCCAAAAACCCCGGAGGTGAGCAGTAGTACTATTGCCCACATAAAGCAGTTAGCCCATTCAGGGACAATCAGGCGTATGGTCCACACAGCAAAAGCCAGTACTACAGCGCCTAATGTCTGTTTGAACCGAATCATCCAATCGCCGCTCTTGGGTAGCGCCGCTACGGCGGTTCCGCCAACAATGAAGAGTACGCCCATACCTTGAGCAAATACAAACATTTTCAGCGCGCCTTCAAAAACTTGACGGTTCGCGCCAATATCCACAATAGCGGTACCAATCAGCGGACCAACGCAAGGGGCGGAGAGCGGACCAAGGATTAACCCCATTACAAACGCGCCTAAAAAACCCTTGCGGGGGCCGCTGCTCTGCAATTTGTTTGTCAGCGAGTCGGGCAGCTTGATTTCAAACGCTCCAAAGAGGCTGATGGCAAAAATCGCGAATATGACGCTGACTGGAATAAGAAATACCGGACGCTGAGCAAATTGGCCAAACACAGATCCGGTAAGGGCGGCGACTACACCCAAGGCTGTATAAGTAAAAGCCATACCTTGCGTCAGCACTATTCCAAGCAATAACCCCTTTAA
>JAITCJ010000097.1 GCA_031283145.1 Holophagales bacterium
TGTCCCCCTATACAAACAAGCATAATATACATTTATCCTGTTAATAATGGGAAATGGTATGAGACCCCGGCCTTTAGGCCGGAACAGCCCGCACCCCGCCCTGAAGGGCGGGGGTATCACTGAGGGGCAGAAGTTTGGCAGGGGACGCAAACCCTTGCCAAACATTGATAGCGTATGGGCCGGCCCATGCATCCTTATTGTTGGAATGAAGCGTGACAGCCACCAGGAGACTTGCGAAGCCGTATCAGCAGTGCGGAACGCTTGTTGGTGTATTTCATATTGAATTGCTATAAAATGTTAAAGTTGTTATTTTATGTTTGTCTTTTTTCATGTATCTGAGGAGATGTCAAAATGAGAAAAACATTGTTCCTGCTCTTAGTCTGTTTTTCGGTTATTGTAGCGCTGAATATAACTCTAAGCATTAAAGGCCTCGCCTTGGCCAGTCTTGTGGGAGGGGGTAAAACACTTGAAAACACTGGTATTGAGAGCGTAGTGAGACAGTTTACACTTCTTTCAGTCTTTGCGCCCATAATCTCTGGCCTGATTGCCGTTTTTGCGCTCTGGGTGATCTTCAGTAAAATGTCTTGGTACGAAAGTCTTCTTGATTCAATCCCTTTCCCAATATCCGTAACGGATATGGAGATGAAGTGGACTTTCGTAAATCGGCCTGTGGAACAAATGCTGAACGTTAAGCGAAGCTCCCTTGCAGGCAAGCATTGCAGTAACTGGGGCGCCGGAATTTGTAAAACCGAAAACTGCGGCATTCACTGTTTGAACAATGGCAAGCCACAGACTTTTTTCGATCAATGGGGTATGAATTTCCAAGTAGATTCAGCGTTCATAACGAACAGTTGGAATAAAAAAATCGGACACATAGAACTGGTGCGCGATATAACTCAAGCAACCACACTACAAAAACAACAGAATGAATTAGCAAACAACCTTGATCGCGCCGTTACACAGGTGAACTCTACAGTTGAAGACTTCTCAAGCTCTATCGCTTCCATGGCCGCAAAGACTAACAACAATGTGCAGATGGCCGAAAAAGCGATGAACCTCGCGAACATAATAAAGGACAATGCTGAAAAGGGTACCGCTCAAATGGCTCACATGATGGAAGCCGTAAAGGGTATCAAAGAGGCTAGCCAGTCTATCAGAAAAGTAATTAATACAATTAACAATATTTCCTCCCAGACCAACATGTTAGCCCTGAACGCCGCCATTGAGGCCGCCAGGGCTGGTGCGCAAGGTAAAGGGTTTGCTGTTGTGGCTGAAGAAGTAGGTAAACTGGCCGCTCGATCAGCGGATGCCGCGGAAAGCACAAGTACGCTCATTGCCGATTCAATAGAAAGGGCTTCATTAGGAGAGAAGATAGCAAACGAAACATTTGAGTCTTTTGCTGAAATCACAGCCGAAATCAAAGAAAGCGCAACTATGACGCAAGAAATCGCTAAAGCCTCCAAAGAGCAAAACTTTGCTATTGAAGAAATTCATGGCAGTATCGGCAACATTAGGGATACCATGCGTCAGAGCAGCGCCGCTGCTGAGGAGTTGGCCAAAACCAGCGACAAAATGAGCGGACAGACAGGATCAACTTCAAAACATGGTCGCGGCGCTTCACGCGAACGCTAAATAATTTCATCAAGCGGAACTACGCTTGATGATAATTTGGTACTGTGGATTAAGTCCAAGAGGGGCAGGATGAAAAACTCAAAACGTAACCCTTTTACAATGACGGCTTTATTTGTGGCTGGGGCGCTGATACCGGCATTTGTGATTATCAACCCGTTTAGAGCCGCTCCGCTCCGCCCCTGGGGACCTGTACCCTCAATCGGGCAACTGGCTTACCACAAAGAGGAGTTAAGCGCTTTCATCCATTTTGGCATGAACACGTTCACCAACAAGGAATGGGGCAGCGGCAAAGAATTGCCCTCGCAGTTCACTCTGGATCCGGCAAAACTTGACACAGATCAATGGGTCGGCGTTATAAAGGGCGCTGGGTTCAGACGCCTTATTTTTGTCGCGAAGCACCACGATGGTTTTTGCAATTGGTACACCGGCCTCACACAGCACAGCGTGAAGTACGCCCATCCATCCAGCCAGGTTGACGTCCTGGAAAGATTATCCAGATCATGTACAAAAGCCAATCTGAATATGGGCGTCTATCTTTCGCCCTGGGATGTAAATTCTCCCTACTACGGAGTCATCGCCCCTGGCCAGAATGAAATTGACCCATGGCCGTACAACAACTACTATCTGGGGCAGCTCAAGGAGATATTGGACCCCGACAATAAAAAATATGGCAATGACGGCGCGTTTGTCGAGGTCTGGATGGACGGCGCGAGGGGAAAAGGGTTTTATCAGCCATATTTTTTTGACAAAGACTTTTTGAAAGAAGCGCACGCCCTAACAACATCGTCGCCAGCAGAGGTATTGACACAAAAGTATTTAAATTATCCGGACAGCCTGGCAAACCTCGTCCTCAAGACTGAAGAGACCTGGCTTGGCGTGATAAAGGCGTTCAACCAGGACATAGTGGTCTTTTCTCCCGTGGGTACCGAACTGCGCTGGCCCGCCACGGAGTCAGGCCGTCTGGCCGTACCTGTTTGGTCTAAGACCGAGCCAAAAAAACAAAGGGCACTATACATAGCAAATGAAGAGTCCGAATCGCGCACCGCGCAAAAATACCTGGCGCATGGCGATCCAAATGGCACTGCCTGGAGCATCCCGGAAGCGGACACATCCATATTGGCCTCAGGCTGGTTTGAGAACAGCAGCCCCAACCAGCTAAACAATAAGCAAGTAAAGACATTGAAAGAGTTAGGCGACATCTATTTTGAGTCCATCGGACGCGGCGGCGTACTGCTTTTGAACTTCGCGCCGAACATCAATGGTGTGCTTTCTGATTATCAAGCGACCCGCGCAAAGGAATTCGGCGAGGCAATCAGGAACACCTTTGCGACAAACCTTGCCAGTGGCGCTAAGGCGGTGTCTTCGTCCTACCGCGGCAAAAATAAAAAATTCGCGCCTGCAAATGTCCTGGACGGGAATTATGACACATACTGGACAACGGACGATGGCGTGGAAACAGGCTCTATAACTATAGACTTGGGCCAGGACAAAGTATTTGACGTAGTCTCGGTTCAGGAATATATCCCACTGGGTCAAAGAATTTCTCAGTATAAAGTTGAAGTATTTTCAAACGGCTTATGGGAGCCATTCGGTAATCCGGACCAACAGCAGACAATAGGATATAAGGCGCTGGTGCGGAACAGCGCTGTCACAGCGTCAAAAGTGCGCGTAACCATTACCGCGTCCCAGGCCGTGCCGGTCGTCAACTCAATCGGCGTCTATAAGACAGCCGTTAAGGATTTTGAAATTATGGACGACGAAGCGCTATGACGTGGTTTTTCCGTTTGCGTTATAGCAGTTTTCGCTTTTATTGCTTGCGCAACGGTGGGCAGAACACTACTACAAGCAATGAGCGGCCGTGATTTGCAAGCAAATCCCGGCATAGCGGTTCAAATACGAAAAGTTGAACTGCTATATCTCTAAAACCCGGGGCCTGAAATGGACTTTTCCGTGATGTCTTTGGCAAACTTCTCGGCAACGGGGCGGATTTCCTCTGCTTTTCCAATAAGGACAAAGCAGAGATCCGTTTCAGGATAGTAAGTCTTGATGACGCGATTGGCGTCGGCAAGCGTGACGGCGTCAACCTTTGCGAAGAAATCATTCACGTCAGAATCCGGCAGGCCGTGTAATTGCAGGGCTGAGAGTTGACTTGCCAACTGAGAACTTGTTTCA
>JAITCJ010000099.1 GCA_031283145.1 Holophagales bacterium
AGTTAAGGCAATATTTATTGCAAACTGGTATCAGCCGGGTCGTTCAGGGGAATCGGCAAATGTACTTGCTTGACCACAATACCATAGCGCTCTGTCAGGACTTCCCACGGGTACATTGCTCCTGGATGCTCTTGAGCGGAAACTATTTTCTTAAGGCGCTCCAATCCATGAATTACCCAAAAAAAATCTTATTCAAATTCCGGAGGTTTGTAAGACGCCAAAATTTTTCCGGTGATTGAGTCTATCAAGCACAGCGCCGATCTGCCTGACATTGCCTTTAAGTCAACTCTGTAATTTCCTCCGGCAAACTCGCGCCGCGCTTCCCGCGAACTCTCATTGACCACACCGACAAGATGCGTCTTATTATTTTTCAAAATTCTGCTTGTGGCGGGGTGGTCCTGATAACCGGCCTGAATACCAGCGGCTTTCAAAGCCAGACCCAAAAGGCTGACGAGCGGCTCTTCTTCCCGCGCATAGTCCAATGGGAGGCCCTCATGCCAAAGATTGGAACTCTGGGGCGCATCAGGCTCAAAGACTGATGTTCCCGCTCTCAAACTCTGACTCAGTGTTTGATCAAATGTTGCCCATCCCCAGCGAGTATTTTCCAGGATTGCCAATGGGCGCTGCCCCAGCAGTCCGCTCAACGTACTCAAGGGTCTGCCGGCAAAGTCACCCTCCACAGGCCCCAGTACGACAACCAAGCCGCCTGAATCTCTGAAGTTCTGGATCGCGCTCTCCGTATCAGGGTCTATGGACTCAGACGTTGGAACAATCAGTAATTTAACTCCATCAAGATCGCCGGCACCGCAAGTTTGATCACTGACCAAGCGGCCGACCACACCAAATCTGTCGGCAAGCAGTTTGACAATACGCCTGACGCCCTCATCTCCCCTGGGCCGTCCCAGCCACATCCGCCTATGAGGAATCAACACCGCCACATCGTCTCTGTTCCAATCATCAAGGTATGGGGCGGCAACCGACGCAAAACTTCCAAATGAACGGATAACGTCATATTCAGGCTTTGCCGTGCCATCGGGTCGAATTAGGCCAATTACGACCTCGTTGTCATTATCCATGTCCGTATTTATATTCCAAGCCCACTGCACCGCCCCCGCCCCGCGACCCAGAAGAGAGATGGCGAATTTTCGCTCAAGCAGAGCTGCGGAACCAGATATTCCGCGCCAGGGGTCGCCATCCTTATCTTCCAACCTCATCAAGCCGGTCTCTTGAACCAAACATGGCTTTTCGGGAATTTTAACCGCCAGACTGTCCCACAGTAGATCGTCATTATTCCACCAGCTATGAACCGTAGTGTAATCAACGACTCCGCCAAAGAAGAACGGTCCTGGGCGGCTCCATATTCCACCCTCGTCCTGACCGAGCGTTACTATCACATCTCCGGCGGCTTGCCTGATCGTAGCTTTCAGAGCATCCGCCCAACGAGCGACTATTTCATTGGTAAAGCGGTAAAACTCAGCGGCTTTGCGGGGCGTCCGGCCTTGCCGCAGCGCCGCGTACGAAAAATCCCTCGCTGTCGGCAGTGTAAATGGGTCCCCGCCATCACGAAATATGTCGGCGATGACTGTCGGATTATCTCCATAGCGTTTAGTGAGATATTCTCTCCACACCTCGCGCTCAAGAACGTCGCCAATTGGGCGATTGCTCCACAACTGAGCAGGCGTACTGTAGCTGGGTTCGTTGATCAAATCGTAGTGAACCCAAGGAGAGCCTTTGTAGCGGCTGGCTATAAGCGTCAAAAACGCATTCTGGCTTTCAAGCGCCCTTGGGTGGAGATAAGGGTTATCGCCCACAACCGCGCTCGGCAAAAAAGCGAAAAAAGTGAAACAGACATGAATAGCGTTATTCGCGGCGCTCTGAACGTACGCGTCCAGCGCCCGCAGAACATTTTCATCCGCGCTGCCCGGTTCCAGGCTTATGCGGGGCCACCCGGTCCATATTCCGGTCCTAACATAGTTGATTCCGGCGCTTCGCATGGCGGCAAAATCAGCGTTCCACCTCGCAGGGTTTGGCTCGAATAAAAATTTACGGTGTACCTGGCTGTCCATGTAAGTAGTGCCGACAACCGGAACCGCTTTCCCATCCCATCTCAGCCAGTCACGGCTTGCGGTAAGGCGCGGACCAGTTTGAATCAATTTTGAATCTTTGACCCACACGCCTGTCTTGGCGATTGGAACTTGATAGCTCGCGCCCAACAACTCGGCGGTTATTTTGTAAAGCCCAGGCGTCAAAGCATTTGTCGTTTCAAAGGCGGCGTCCGCCGTGCGCAGCGACGCGCTGCCTCCCAAATTTATAGTCCTTTCACTCAATAATTTGCCTCTGGAATCCTGTAACTTGAAGTTGACTTTCAGCGGCGCGGACTCGCCAAGCAACGGGCGGCGTAAAAATACGCGGACACGCGGTTTTTCGCCGGGTTCAAGACTCGCTGGCAGCACGCGAGATTCAAACTCACATGGACCGGCAACCGCCCGTTCAGCCAGTTTCTTAATTGCCTCAGCGCCTATAGCCGCGTCTGTTGTGGCGAAAACCCATCGGCCGCCGGCCCATTCGCCGCGAAGCCTGTCAATTTCCTGAACCGCGCACGCCCTTGGGACTCCGGCTGTATCAGCCCATCGTACCAGCGGACGCAAAATGGCCTCCCTCACACCCGCTCCGCCGTCTTCATCAGTAAAGTCCTTAGTGGATGTAAAGCGCGCGGTTAATGACCACACGCGTTTTGGAGTTGAATTGAGCGTCAGAAAATTCTCTTTTTCAGCGGACCAACCCGATTTAACTTTAATTTCCTCAGCAGGGCCAATCAGCAACTGGCTGGCAAAAGTGGACTGCCTGAAACCCTGTACCCATCGCCCGCTTTCAAAACGGACAGGCTGATGGAATGGCGCGCCCCCAAGCACCAGCAGGTTGCCTCCGCGTCCCAAAAAAACTCTGATCCGCCGCCAGGCTTCAACCGGAAAAGAGCTGCCGTAGGGCAGCACAAGAAGACTGCAAGATGCGTCCTGAAGCTGAAAATTCAGACTGCCGGCGTCTGAAGCCCAATTCACTTGCAATGCCAATTCCTTACCGCTCAGAGCCTGGTCTAATACAGCGCGCGAGGGAGCGGGCGCGTCTATCGCCGGAAAGCCCTCCGCAAAAAACACCACGGCCTTGTTCGGCGCTGCGCAGCTAGCAATCAGTGGCGCGAGATATAAAAAAAATGAGAAAACGTATCGCATACTGTCACCAAATTTGAAACGCGTTACGAGCGATCAGAGTTGATTATAGCGATTCCATATCAAAATTGCGGAACACAATTTTGATATGGAATCGCTATAATTTTCAAATTAATTATCCGTCAAAAATTGTTTGGCAATTTTTGATAGGTCAACCTTTTTTTCCGGGTGTAAAAATATTAATTTATTACTATCAATATAAAACAACTCCCTTTCGCTGTTAAGACACCATTTTCGATATTCAATGTATTCATCTCTTGAACTAATGAAATTATTTGCCCCTTTTGGAGAAGTTCTCTCTCTTTTAAGTGAACCCGAAACAGGATCGTAATTGTACCATCTAATTACTGGATCCAGAGCGCATATTGAATCATGCAGTTGATTTATTTTTTCAAAGATTTCATCAGATGTCAAATTATTCGTTTTTCTGTAGCGCTCGCGGCCTATCTCGTCAATAATGGTGGCAATAGAGCCGCCCTCAAGGCATAGTTTGCCGCTCCAGGCTGAAATCAATATTTCGCCGTCATTTGTGGGCTGGGCGCATATTATCACCGGTACGACCCATTTATTTGATTTTAGAGCCTCTATCACTTCCGGATAAAGCACTTTTGATCTAATGAGTCTGCCGGTACTCTTGGAAAAACTCCACAGCGCGCCCATATCAGCGTCAATAAAGGTGTAGTGATCTCCTGTAATTGCGATATTTTGAATTTCGGGTATGTGCATAATCTTGATACCTTCAACGGCTGACTTAATGTCTATTATTTCAATAAATTCCAATTTACCTTTGGTGTTTCTCTTATATATGCCAAATGGGTTCGCGTCATGCTTGTTATCGCCAACCAAATGTCCTTCCCTGATGCCCACCAAAAAAGTGCCATTGCGCAATGGTAGTATTACACCCTGGGAGTCTGTATCCAACTCAGCCTGAGGAAGCCATTCGCCGTCAATAAAAGAAGTCAGTTGCATGGCCTGAGGCTTCCCTCCAATTACAACTGTATAGACATCGCCATCTGTGAAGAAAATGCTGGATTGACCAATACCAGTGTTGATTGCTTTTGGCCACTTAAAAGTTTTTCCGTCAAAAGCTAAACGGTTGGTAGCTTCCGGGTATTCCTGACCCTTTGGCAGTGGAGCGTATGGCACATGCTGCTTGAATATATGACTTTCCTTAAAGTCAATGATATTGTATCCGTCATAATCTCTTTGTCCCAATACAAATTTGCCATCTATCCATTGACCCATGTGCAAGGATGTAAAAGTTTGGGCCGACAAGCCAAAGCA
>JAITCJ010000084.1 GCA_031283145.1 Holophagales bacterium
ATTAATAAATGCCTTCGGTGGTTCAGAAAAACGTAAACTGACAAAAACCGGCCCGTTTGACGCCGCTCAGAATGAATTGGAATCCACTCTCATTCGTTTGCGCTCTCTGAATGATCCAATCGGTGTTTATGCTCTGGCGCCTGTTAGTATAACAATCAAATAGTCAACAAGTAGTCAACAAGCCTGAAAAACAGACTGCGCTCTGTTTTTCAGGCTTGTTGAGAGCGCTTTCCCAAAGCCTGTTAGAAAATCTTCAGACTGTTTCAAGCGTAGTTTGTGTTGTCTGTGGCGCAACGAGAATTGTCTTTATGAAGCGAACCGCTGATAAGCGGCGAGCGGAATGGGATGCGTGGGCGAAAGCCTCAAGGCAACATACAATTTAAAGTTGTTTCACTGTACAATTATGAATGTCCTGTGCAAAACAGAAATTTTCAAAGAGTGGCTAAAGGCGCATATAGTTAAACAACTTTAAAACGGTACGTTGCCCTGTGCCTTTCGTCTGCGCTACCGTTCCGCTCACCGCCTGTCGGTGGCTCGCTTCACTACAGCGTAGCCTTGAAACGAAGTGCCTCCCACTTGGATAAACAGGATGATTTTAAAGTTGAATGGCTATAAGGGTCACAAAAGCCTTTGTATCCACGCCTATGCCAATTTAACCAAAAAAAGCTGATTGAAGATTTTTTATAGCAGTTCAACCGCGAAAAGCGGAAGCGCTATACCAGCGAAAATTGCTATATCTATACCACACCCATATTTTGACGCGTTTGCGTTAACGCTTCTTCGTCATCTGTTATGACCAGTAAAATATCATTCAAATGTACATGCGTGTCTCCGGTTGGTACAATATATTTTTCATGGCGCTTTAAGAGGACGGCCACCGTTTTATCCGGCAACGGTAAATCCATCAGCTTGTTTCCAAAACGCAGGGATTTTTCATTTACGGCAATCTCTGAAGTCAGAGATTTTATGTCGTCGGGAAACTCCAAATCAAATTCTTCCAGTTTCTTTTGTTCCGAGGGTTTTTCGTCCAAACCCAGTTTTTTTGCGAATTTAGTCAATGTAGTCCCCTGTACGAGAAGGGATACCAGCGTTATAAAAAACACTGTGTCAAAAATAAACCTTGCTTGCGGTACTCCCGCCGCGAGCGGCATGATAGCAAAAATTATCGGGACCGCACCCCTCAAGCCCACCCAGGAAACAAAGGCTTTGTCTTTTTTGGTCATGTTTCGGAGAGGGGAGAGGCTTATAAAAACGCTGGCCGGTCTGGTAACAAATATCATCAACGCGCTGATGATAAGTCCCGGAATTATGATGCTTATACGCATAAGCTCGCTGGGATTTACAAGCAGTCCAAGCGTCAGGAACATCAATATCTGACTTAGCCAGGCCAGACCATCAAAAAATTTCAACGCGGATTTTTTATGGATCATTTTGGCATTGCCAATCACCATGCCACTGATATAGACCGCCAGAAAACCATTCCCTTTAATAAAATGCGTGAATGAAAACGCGAAGATAGCGCTTGTGAATATAAAGATTGGATAAAGTGACGGATTGTCAATCCTAATGTGATTCGCGATAAACACTGTCAGGCGGCCAATCAAATAACCCGCCAGAGTTCCAATAATAAATTGCGTGATTAATGAAAACGTTACTCCCCAATAGCTCACATCGCCGGGCGTGTTTATTATGGAAATAAGGCACATTGTCAACATGTACGCCATGGGGTCATTGCTTCCGCTTTCCAGCTCAAGCAGGGGACGCAAGTTATTTTTTAAGCCGACGCCTTTAGACCTCAAAATTGAAAAAACAGACGCGGAATCGGTGGAAGATATAACAGCGGCTAATAAAAGACATGTTAAAAAACCTATTTCCTTGGAACCAGGTAAAAAGCCAAAAAACAGCCAACTGAGGAAACCGGTGATAAACGCTGTCATAACCACGCCGACAGTGGCCATAATGACGCCCGGCAGTATCACGGGACGTATTTCTTGTAATTTTGTATCCATGCCGCCGGAAAAAAGAATTACTGTCAGAGCTATAGTCCCAATAGTCTGAGCAATGCGGTAACTATCAAAAGCAATACCCCATCCATCCGCGCCGGCGAGCATCCCAACGCCCAGAAACAAGAGCAATATAGGAACGCCATACTTTGAGCCAGCTTTTCCGACAACCAGACTGATAAAAAACAGAATGGAAAGCGCTAACAGAACTGTTTCTGTTGTTATTTGCATTAATACCCTCAGCTAAATTCTTTTGATGTTAAAGACCCTTTATAGCATTTTTCGCTTTTATTGCTTGCGCAACGGCGGGCAAAGCAGTCCCGCAAGCAATAAGCGATCATGAACTTCTCTTGCGTATCCATTTGCGCGGCAAATAGATACCAAGACCGTCACGTCAATCACACGACGATTATCCACCCACCTCTTGCAAGCTGGTGTTTCGGCATCGTCAACATCATTTTGCAAGCAAATCCCAACACAGCAGTTCAACTACGAAAAGCTGAACTGTTATATAAATTCTAATGCCCCAATCAGGCAAAAGCAAGCCGGTCTTTGACATGGAAGCAAGAATTAAGATATTCTGGCGTTTATGGGGCTTCCGCGAATTGTTTTGCCGGATTCAATTACACCGGTTGAAAATTCAACCCTGGCGCTTGGAGCAGAGCAGGCAAAACACCTCGCGGCGCTCAGGCTCGCTTTGGGTAATTCTTTGGAAGTACTTTGCTCCGCCGAAATTTGGCGGGCTGAGTTCGTGAGTGTTAGTAAAAACAGCGCGTCAATAAGATTGGTAGCCCCGATAGATGAAAACAGGGAAGCCCCTGTTGATATACATGCCTGCTTGCCAATCACGGCGCAACTGGGTCTTTGGGATGACTTTTTGCCGGACGCTGTTGAACTTGGCGCAACGCTGATTCAGCCGGTAATTTATGAAAGAAGCCAATACAACAAGCGCAGCGTGGACGCCAAAATGGATCGCTGGCGGCGAATTATCCTGGCAGCCTGCGAACAGTCCCACAGAACACAGATTCCTGAATTACGCCATCCGGTATCCCTGGAATTTTTACGTGACTGGGATGTGCAACAACGTTGGGTAGCCTATGAAGTAAAGACTGAAGCGCCCAATCCGGTCTTTATGTTTGAGGACTTCGCTTTTACGCATGGACCCGAGGGCGGCATCTCGGATATTGAAATAGGTATGCTGCGCAAATCGGGATGGAAACCAATATCACTGGGCAAAAGCATACTCAGGTCGGCAACCTGTCCGGCCGCTATTTTAGGAGCTGTCCAAATGGAATTGGAGCGATTTGCGGATTAAACAGCGGAATGGCAGACGCAGACGAGAGCCGCAGGTCAATGTACAATTTAAAGTTGTTTCGCTATAGCAGTTCAACACTTTGTAGTTGAACTGCTGTAAGGAGTACATACATGGGACAAATTCTCCGCATCGCCATCGCGCTTGCATTCCTGGCTTCGTTGCAGACCCAGTCCCCTAAACTTGGCTTCGCTTTTAACATCATTGTTCCTGCGGGATCATTCCGTGAAAAAATTTATGACCCGACTCCCTGCTTGTCGGCGCGACGGCTTGAGGGATATAACATCGGCGCCGGCGCGCAGCTCACGATGAGTTTCCCTCATGAAACATAAGCTGATTATCCCTGTTGTTTGCTGCCTCGCGTTCTTTGCGTGCGACCGGCAAAAACAGGTCAATTCCCAAGCGGCGATTGAACAGGACTCAATCCAGATTCATTTCTCTCCGTATGGCAGTCCCACCGCAGCGTTGGTCAGGACTCTGGACAGTGCCGCAGTGTCTGTTTTGGTGCAGGCCTACAGTTTTACTTCCGCGCCTATAGCCGCCTCTCTAAAACGCGCCCATGACCGCGGGGTTGCAGTGAATGTGATACTGGATAAAAGTCAGCG
>JAITCJ010000101.1 GCA_031283145.1 Holophagales bacterium
AGTTCAGGAGCCTCGACCTGGCAAAGTTTTATGTCCGGCTGTCCTTTGTAGTGTTCACTCAGGTAATTCATTGCGGTTTCGATCGCTGAATGATCAACCTGATCCCAATCAGCCATTACGGAGACAATGATTCTTGTTGCAGCGCCTTGCTGATCGTGTTCTAAAAGCGGACAGTCCAACGCTTTACGAACAGCGTCAAGAATGGCGTCATCGCCGCGGCCTGCGCCAGTGCCAATCAAGGCTTCCCTGCTATTTCGCAGAACAGATTCAACGTCCGCAAAATCACCATTTATCATTCCTGGACGTAAAATCAGGTCGCTGATTCCTCGGACACCTTGAATCAAAACACTATCCGCGGCTCTGTAGGCGTCTTTTGTCTTTACTTTGCGATCGCACCAATTCTTTATTTTTTCATTGGAAACAACTATGACCGTATCCGCCATGTTGCGCAGATTTTCTAAGCCAATAACGGCTTTTTGAGCTTTGCCAACGCCTTCCCAGCGACATGGAGTCAGGACAACCGCAACGGCAAGCGCTCCAAGCTCCCTCGCGCAACTGGCAACTACCGGAGCGGCTCCTGTCCCAGTACCGCCTCCCATACCGGCCGCAATAAAGATCATATCGGCGCCTTGAAGAGCAAATAAGATTTCTTCCCTGCTCTCCTCAGCGGCAACAGCGCCGCGCTCTAAATCGCCGCCAGCGCCGAGTCCGCGCATTGAGGCCGGCCCAAGAGGAAACTTGATCTCTGCCTTACATTGGGCAAGACTCTGTTGATCTGTATTCATCGCGATAAATTGAACACCGATTACGCCGCTTTCGATCATTCTGTTCAAAGCGTTGCAGCCAGCTCCGCCAACCCCAACAACCTTGATGTTGGCACCAGGCAGTTCCGGGGGGCTTGGCAAAAACGCGATGTCAGTCATGAACTCTCCGTCAATACTATCATTTATACCCAATTTCTCAGTATTTTCAGCTTGTCAAATAAACCATTTGACCGATTTGGCTTTGATACTGACTCATTCATATCTTCATTCAATACCTTTACAGCTCCCAGGGCATTCGTGTAGAGCGGGTTTTGGATAACCTGGGGAAGACCCTGAATCCCTGATACTTTGCCCAGAACAACACGGGGCCTACCCAATATAGTTTGGGCTAAAATGGGCAGATGGGGCAATAGAGCGCCGCCGCCAACCAAGTGAACGCCTCCGTGAATTTCATGAGTAATGCCGCTCCGACCGATTTCCGCGAGCAACATGTTGAGCAATTCTACTGCTCTGGCGTGCAAGACTTCCGCAAGTTCCCGCCTGGAAACCTGTCTTCCCTCATCTTCCAGCTCAATCATTTCTTCGGGAGGAACTTGAATAGGTAAAACGGTTCCGTAGAGCCGCTTGACACGCTCCGCAACGCTAATACCGCCAAGATGTTTGGTTATCTCAAGGTCTTTGGTAAAATGCATACCGCCTATGGGTATGACCGCACTGTGAAACAGCGCTCCGCGCATGAATACGCCTAAATGCGTGAGTTGATCTCCAATATCAACAACAACCGCTCCGTTTTCAGCGTCTTCACGCGTAAGAACCGCTTTTGCGCTCGCAAGGGGAGAATACCAGAGTTTGGCCCCCTGCAAGCCGGATAAATGGAGCGCTCTGTTTATGTTTTCGAGGACTGAACCGGGCGCTACAATAATCCTGACTTCCGCTTCAAGCGTGTCCCCAATCATATTCACCGGGTTTTTTATATCCCTCTGCCCTTTAATGTGAAACATCTGCGGATTTTTATGCAGAACAGTCTCTTCTTTGGCCAGCTTGCAGGCGTTTGTAGCCTGTTCCATGACACGGTCTCGGTCATTCGTGGTAATCACGCGATCAGAACTTGAAATGGTTACTGAATCCCTGAGATTTTCGCCCTTAAACTGAATTCCATCCACGGAAACCAAGATGCCGTCGAGCTTTGTCTGGCCGGCAGTGCGCATAGCTTCTTCTACAGCGCGATTAATAGCCGCTACAGTTAAGTTGATGTCTGTTATTTCTCCCTGCCTTATGCCGCCCTGCGGACTGGCGAGGCTTGCTCCCGTCACTCTGAGGAGATCGTCCTCTTGTTGAACAGCAACGGCAGCGACAACTTTGCTGGCGCCAATATCTAATCCGAGAAGCACATTGGTCTGCTTGATCGGAGGCATAATCATGCGGACCTCCCCATGACGCCAAACTCTAACCCTGAAAACACGCTAAACCGCAGCATAAAAATTCCGAACCTCAAGTATTAATCATACTCGCATATAATGCGGGTTTGCATAGTCTTAAAGAAATAATTGTATTTATAAAGTTTTTTTATTAATCCTGGTTTATCTGACCAACTGACCGCAAGCTCCCCTCACGTCCCCGCCACGGCTTTTGCGATGTGTAACAAAACAGCCACTGGCTTTGAGCTCTGAGGCGAATTTTTCTTGTGTCTCACGCGGCGACGCCTTATAGGTACATCCCTCATGCTCATTAAATGAAATCAAATTTACGTTGGACACCCGTATCAAATCAGCAAGCCACTCAGCCGTCCTTTTCGCGTCTTCCGTTTTGTCGTTAATACCATCCAATAATACGTACTCGATCAGCAGCTTTTCGCCATTCAAAAGCCCCCAACGATCAAGTGCCAAACGCAATTCTTTCATTGAATAAATACTTCCGATCGGCATGAGTTTTTGGCGCTGCTCGTCGTTGCTGCCATTGAGCGAAATAGCCAGCCATGGTCGCGGACGCAACTTTGAGAGGCGGTCCATACCAGGAATAAGACCGGATGTACTCACTGTGATACGGCGCGTACTGATGTTCAGACCGGAAACATGGTTAAAAATTCTGACCGCACGATGAACGTTTCCCAAATTGTGTAGCGGTTCGCCCATACCCATGAAAACCAATGTCACTTGGTGGCTATGCTTAGGCCCAAATGTCCTCAGCAATACATGAACTTGTCCGACTATTTCGCCAGCAGTTAAATTGCGCGCGAACCCCATGCGGCCGGTAGCGCAAAAGACACACCCCATCGCGCATCCAACTTGGCTGGAAACACACAGCGTCACTCTGGGGTTGTGTACTTCCCTGGGCATATGTACCGCCTCAATGCGCGCGCCGTCAGCTAACTCAAGCGCCACTTTGACCGCGCCATCATTGGATGAACAGATTTCAAGCACTTCAGGCAAACTCAAATCCACATTGTCCTTAATCCATTGACGTATTTCACTGCGTAAATTCGGCTGGCCGCCCCGCCAGCTTCTGACCTTTTGAACTTGCGCAAAAACATGCTCGGGTCTGCCTGGACACCCCATTTCCAGAAAATCCTCCGGCATTAAGCCGAATGCTGAAGTTACAATCAAATTATTCACACTTGGCACCTTAAACAATTATACGATAAACTGATACAGGGGTTTCGTCTGCTTGTCCCAAAAGGGTTTGATAAATATGACTGAAATTTATTGGGATAACAAATGAGCAACACTTCAAAAGGCAGAGACAATCAGGGCGGAAGCAAGGATTGGATGCAGCAAATCATTAATTCCGACATGAGGACACAACTTGAAGAGCTAACTGGAGAGGGTGAAACTGACTGGCTTTTGCCACTTAAAAAAGATGATTATAGCGAGTATCAGTTAAATCAAGAACCGATCTCCAAACATTTTGGTTTTGACGGAAATACTTTTTCACAGTGGTGGCCATTC
>JAITCJ010000016.1 GCA_031283145.1 Holophagales bacterium
CCCGTCCTTGCGGGTACGCCCTACCTTGTGGGCGAGCGCGGCCCCGAATTGTTTGTATCAAAGACCGCCGGGACCATTATCCCCAACAACCGCTTAGGCCGAGCGGGAAGAGGCGACAATATCAATAATGTCACAACAACAATAAACATACTCAAAGACGGTCAGTCAGAGACAAAAGTTTCGGGTCATGGAGGCGCGCAGCCCTGGGCTGACATGGCAAAGAGTATTGAGGGGATTGTAAAACAGACAATCCAGAAAGAGCAACGGCTTGGCAACTCGCTCAATCCGGTGTTCAGGAGGGGAGGCGGAGGCTTATAGCATTTTCACTTTTTGTTGTTATAGTGAAACAACCTTTGGGAAAGCTCTCTCAATCAACCTGAAAAACAGGGCGCAGTTTGTTTTTCAGGTTAATTGGCTGTATCTTGGAAAAAAATGGGGAGTTGCGGCATTATTATTTTGAGAGTTTTTTGTCAGGAGTCTCTATGCGCCCATATTTTTTCTTTCCGCTGGTATTCGCTATTTCCGCGCAGGAAATACCTACCACTTTGAAAGATCAACAGTCGCTTGCTGTCACTATATACAATTCAAATCTGGCTCTGATAAAGGATCAGAGAGAGGTTAAGCTGCCAAAAGGCTTGTGTCAGCTTGCTTTTCAGGAAGTATCCGCTCAAATAATCCCGGAAACAGCTATTTTGAGAAACCTTACTTCACCCAAGGACTTTTGGATTGCAGAACAAAATTTTGATTTTGATCTTCTGACGCCCGAAAAACTACTGGAAAAATATGTTGGCGAAGCGGTTGAGGTCATAAGCGTCAAACCCAGAGCTAACGGCGAAGGACAAACAGAGATCAGAGAGAGAGCTACCGTGCTTGCCACAAACAGCGGCGCGGTTTTGCAGTTCGCGGATCGCATTGAGACTTCAATTCCGGGACGCATCGTTTTTCCGAAAGTACCGGGGAACCTTCGCGCAAGACCAACGCTGGTTATGAATTTGAACAGCGGCGCGGACAGAGCGCAGAAGCTTGAACTGAGCTATTTGACAGGCGGGTTATTCTGGAAAGCCGACTATGCGGCCAATTTGAGCGCTGATGAAAAAGCCATGGATATAAGCGGATGGGTGACGCTTACAAATCAAAGCGGCGCCGCGTACCCAAACGCGGTTTTACAGCTTGTGGCAGGCGACGTCAACATAGTCGTTCCGCAGCCCGCGCCTGAAGCTCGCAAGATGGCTTTTGATGGACTTGCCACTGTAAGCGGAGCGGCGCCGCAGATGCGTGAGGAGAATTTATTTGAATACCACCTCTATACTCTGGACAGGCCGACAACCCTGAAAGAAAACCAAACCAAGCAGGTGGCTCTGCTTTCGGCCGCGAATGTTCCTGTTCGCAAGGAGTACTTGCTGCGCGGCCAGTCTTACTATTACAGCGGATCTTACGGAGACCTGGGCGATAAATTAAAGATCGGCGTATTTGTCGGATTCGACAACAAGGAAAGCGCGTCGCTCGGCAAGCCGCTGCCCAAAGGCGTCGTCAGAGTGTATAAAGAGGACAGTAAAGGCGGCGCGCAGTTCGTCGGCGAAGACTCTATAGATCACACACCAAAAAATGAAGCTGTCCGCCTTAAACTCGGAGACGCCTTTGACGTAACGGCCAGGCGCAAACAGACCAGTTTTAAAAAATTGCCAGCTTCAGGGAAAAACAATAATGTATATGAAAGCGCCTATGAAATTGAAATCAAAAACGCCAAGAACGAAGCCGTAACCGTTACGGTGCTGGAGCCTATGCCAGGCGATTGGGAAATTCTGGAAAAAAGTCATGGATTTGTAAAAGAGACTTCAAGGACAGCTAAATTTTTAGTGAACGTCCCAGCGGCGGGAAGCAGTGTTCTCAAATATCGTGTCAAAGTCATGTGGTAAAAGGAAAATATGCGTCTGATACTATTACCGCTTTTGGCGCTGCCTCTGGCGGCTCAAACATGGGACTTACGTTTTGAAGTCCCCTTCCCCCAGGGACAAAGTCTGCTCCAAACTACGTTAGAGGGGACCGGCCAGCTTATTTCAGGCGATCTTGATACCGGCAATGGTGGCATACTGTCCGTCACTCGCAGGTTGATTCGCGTAGGCCCCATCCTTCGTCTTGAATGGGGGGCTGAAGTTAATCAGTGGAACGCTAATGGATATATTAATTCTGATGACAGTTCCCACACGCTGAAAACTAAACTCAAACAGACCGGAGCTGGTCTGGGAATAAACGCCCAGCTTTGGGTTCCTTTCGTCGGCGTCTGCGCCGAGATGGGAGTTATTCAGCGCTTTCAGCGATATAATTACTCCGCTGACGGCGTTGAGTCTGATGGAACAATCGGCAGGACCTGGCTTCGCGTTGGAATACGCTGGCGGCTGCCACTCTTTGTGGCGGTGCATCCATACATAACCGCTAGCTACCAACAGCCGATAAACAAGGAAAACCCTGTGCGGATAGAGTCGATTCAAGATCTGGCCGGTTACTTTACAGCCCAGGGCAAGGGTCAGGAATTTCAGCGATTATGGGCCTTTGGCGTTGGTGTGACTTTTTAGAGATTCCAGAGCCAGTTTTGCAACTTCAACGGAGTTGATAGGCTGTGCCAGAATGAAGCCGGACGCGACTTTGGAGCGGACGGCTTCATTACGGGCACAGACAGAAACGGGTTTTTGCAATTATCTCATACCAACCTGCAATCAAACGGCATTACGTTTGATTGCAGGTTGGTATGGCGGCGAGCAATCGCCGCCCGCAAGTTTTTGAAAAATCAGGTTTCCCCTGTTTTTCAAAAACTTTGGCGTTTTAGCGTTCAATGTCAATTGAACGCGACTTGGTATCAGAAGATGGAGAACGGACATCCTGACGGGTACGCCATTCGTGACTTGTTTTAGTATCAGGCTGTTAGGACCGTCCGCTACTTCGCTGGTGATTTCCACGCCTCTGTTGAGTGGTCCGGGATGCAGGACAACCGCTTCATTTCCCGCTCTTTTCATTCTTGCCGCGTTGAGCTGATAATACTTGGCGTATTCGCCCTGGCTTGGAATGTACATGCCTGTGCCGCGCTCAAACTGGCACCTGAGCATCATTATTACGTCCATGCTTGGTATTACTTCATCAAAGTCATAACTCAATTCAACGTCCGGCCAGGTTTCTTTGATTTCGGCTGGGAGCAGAGTCGGCGGCCCGACAAGTGTCACTTTGGCGCCCATTTTTGTGAGCAGCCAAAGGTTAGACCGCACAACACGGCTATTGCGTATATCTCCCACAATGGCTACGCTGAGGCCGTTCAGCTTGCCAAAGTGTTCCCTCATTGTGTACGCGTCTAAAAGCGCCTGTGTGGGGTGTTCGTGCGCGCCATCCCCCGCGTTGACAATGCTTGCGTCTATATGGCGGGCCAACAGTGTGTGCGCGCCCGGGGCGCTGTGGCGCATGACTATTATGTCAGGACGCATGGCCTGGAGGTTCGTGGCTGTATCAATGAGAGTCTCGCCTTTGCTGAGGGAGCTTGAACCGGCGTCAAAGTTCACGATTTCGGCGGACAACCTCTTTTCCGCGATTTCAAAGCTGTTGCGCGTCCGCGTGCTGTTTTCAAAAAAGAGGTTCACCACTAATTTTTTGCGCAGCGCCGGAACCACTTTGATTTCAGGATTCTCGCACACTTCTTCAAAAGCCTTGGCTTGATCCAGAATTGATGTGACGTCCAAAGGACTCAATGGCTCTATGCCAAGCAGATGCTTGAATGGAAAGGTGTATTGTGGAACGGTCATACTAAATTCAGCCTTTCAGGAACCCATCATCCTATAAAATCATATTACGAGGGCGGTTTGTTTTTTGTAAGCTAAACTCTGGATATTTAGGAGGGCGTTTTGATTGAAGCGCTGTTGCAGGCCGCGCCGCTATGGGCGTGGATTGGCTTTATCGTACTGGTAGGCTTCATGCTGGCCATTGATTTGGGCGTTTTTAACAGAAAAATTCATGCGCCCTCTTCTATGGAAGCGGCTGTATGGAGTTGCGTCTGGATTGCCATAGCATTGCTTTTTAATGCCGCTGTATGGAAATTCATGGGCGCATACAAGGGTGTTGAGTGGTTCACCGCGTACGTGCTTGAAAAGAGCCTCAGCGTTGATAATCTCTTTGTGTTTGTTTTGGTCTTTCAATCCTTTGCTGTAGATGCCAGACACCAGCACCGCATTTTGTACTGGGGGGTTCTGGGCGCTATAGTATTCAGGGCCATAATGATCGTTGGCGGGGCTGCCTTGCTGAACCACTTTGAGTGGATGATTTATCTCTTTGGAGCGTTTCTGATTTGGACCGGCATAAAGATGTTTGTTGCCAAAAAGGAAGAAGAGACCAGCCTGTCAGATGGCGCAATCGTGCGTATTTTTAAAAAAATAATTCCGTTTGACCCCGAAGGCGGGCATCAACATTTTTTTACAAAAAAAAATGGCAAATGGCTTGCCGCTCCGATGTTATTAGTGCTTTTGGTCGTCGAATTTACGGATATCCTTTTCGCTGTGGATTCAATTCCCGCCGTGCTGGCTATAACCAGAGATCTGTTTGTAGTTTTTACCAGTAATATTTTTGCGATTTTGGGCCTGCGAAGTCTTTATTTTATTTTAGCTAATATGATAAACAGATTCCATTACCTTAAAGCAGGTCTTGCAATAATCCTTACCTTTGTAGGACTAAAAATGTGCTTGGCACATCAGATTAAGGTCAGATTTAGGGTTAATGAGAATACTTTTATCATAGCCAGTTTGATTTTTATTTCGGTTGTACTTTTAGTCTCTATCGTTTTCAGTTTGTTCTCAACAAAACATATTGGAAAAAAAATCTGATGCTATTGTGGCAAACAGCTTTTAACATAACTCATAACGAAAAATTATTTGATGGCTACGCTGTGGTCACGCTTGGTAATTTTGATGGCGTCCATTTGGGTCACAGGCAATTAATTGGCGATGCTGCAAAGGCGGCAAAAAAACGCGATTTGCCTGTGGTTGTGGTGACTTTTGATCCGCATCCGCTAAAAATTATTTCACCGGAACAACAACCGGGCTTGCTGATGACGCTGTCCCAAAAATTGAGTATTTTCAAGAGCTTGGGAGCAGAAGCTGTTTGGGTTATTTCATTCAGCCGTGAGTTTTCTGAACTGGAACCTGATGTTTTTTTGGATGGCTTGCGAAAAAATTTGAGTCCTGCCGAGCTGCACGTTGGACAGTCTTTTCGCTTTGGACTAAACCGCTTGGGAGATGTATCCGCCCTTCAGACTTGGGGAAATGTTTTGGGGTGCGAAATTCACACACATGCCTATAAAGCGCCTGACGGCGGTATCCAGAGTAGCAGCAGAATCAGACAGTTGTTGGCGGACGGCAATGTTAGTTTAGTCTCTGTGCTTTTGGGAAATCCATTTACGCTGACGGGTGTAGTTGTGGAGGGGGACCGCCGAGGCAGGTGTATTGGATTCCCAACGGCAAAT
>JAITCJ010000037.1 GCA_031283145.1 Holophagales bacterium
CTGTCCATTTTTTCTTTGAAGAAAAGACTGCCAAGCGCGACAGACAAGAGGGGTGTTATGTAGTAACCAAGGCTGGATTCGGTTACTCTCCCTGAATTGACAGCCCAAATATAGGTTCCCCAATTAGCTGTTATCAGCACCCCACAGATGGATGCGGCCACAGCGCTTTGTTTTTGCTTAAAGACAGTCGTGAGATGCCTGGTCATCCCGCGCGTCCAAAGGACTGCCAATAAAAATATCGCCGACCAAAATATGCGGTGGCAGAGAATCTGTATAGCGTCTATATGGATAATCTGCTTCCAGTAAATCGGAAAAAATCCCCACATTCCATAGGAGGCAATGGCCGCCCAGGTTCCCATCCGCAAATCTTTTGCCTGCCGCGAAAAATCTTGTGACACTTCCATAGTATAGCGGTTTCATATCAAAAACCGCAGAACGTGATTTTGATATGAAAGTTTTGGAGCAGCTTCATCAACTTGCGATGCCGTATCCGCAGCTTGTTTGCAGGTGGGTACCACCCGCCGTTGTAAAAGCAAAAAATGCTATATTGCTCAACGCGGCCTAATTTCCTTTGCTAAAATAGTGGGAATGGGTTAACCTTGAGAATATATGGTTAAAAAGAGTCCCAGAAAGTCGTCAAAAAAGGGCAAGAGGCGCAAGAAGCCGCTTGTCAAGTTGCAGGACGGCCCAAAGAGATTGAACGCAAAGAATACATCAAAGAAATCAAATTCAAGAAGAACCACTTCAAAGAGTGCAAGTTCAAGAGGCGTTGCTTCAAAGAGGGCTGCTTCACGAAGCGCCGCTTCAAATAGGGTTGTTTCAAGAAGAGCAAGACAAAAAAGAACGGCTGTAAGAATTTCGGTTCCCGCGATTCCGCCTCCAGACAGTATTAGCGAAACTCTCAAAACCCAAAAGAGCGGCAAACGGGGTTGGTTTCGCGGAATTTTATTGGTGGCTGCAGCTTGGGTGGTGTTCGGCGTCATATCTTTTGGAACTGTCTGGTCAAAACTCAGCCGCGACGCGGATCAATATATATCCTTGTTTTCGCAGCGCGTCCCCCCAACCATGACAAAAGTTTTAGACAACAAAGGCAATGTTATTGGCATTTTCGCTCATCAAAAGCGCACGTTGATTCCATATGGCGATATTCCAAAAGCCTTTCAAGGCGCTATCATAGCCGCAGAAGACGCTGATTTTTGGACTCACGGCGGCGTCAGTTCCCGTGGTTTTTTTGGCGCTTTATATCGCGGAGCCAAGTCTTTTGGCAAAAATCGCAGCGGTTTTTCCACACTCACGATGCAGTTGGTCAGAACTGTCACTGAAAAACGCGAAAGGAATATCCTAAAAGGCGCTTTTTTGCGCAAAATGCGTGAAATCATCGTTGCTATCCGTTTGGAAAAAGCTTTAACCAAGCAGCAAATAATGGAACAGTACGCCAACGAGGTGAATTTTGGAGCCGGATACTACGGCATAGAGGCGGCTTCGCAGTACTACTTTCGCAAGAGCGCCCTGGAACTGTCTATTGAGGAATCGGCTCTGTTAGCCGCTTTGGTTCAGAGGCCGTCAAGATCACACGACCGCCTGTTCAGCAACGACCCGAAAGAACGGGAAGTAGTCCGCAACCGCCGTAACTATGTAATTTCACGCATGGCGTCTGAGGGTTATTTAAGGGAGAGCGATGCTGAACTCCTCATGGAACGCCCTATTCGCCTTGGCCGTGAAAATGCCGGTGAAGAAGATATTGCCGCGTACGCTGTGGAAGAAGTCCGTAAGGCTCTGGAGCCAAAGTATGGAAAAGAGCGATTGATGGAAGGCGGATTTGAGATACACACGACCATTGATTCTCTATGGCAGCAAGCCGCGACGGATGCTGTACAGAAAGGCCTGAGGACTGTGGAGCGCCGCCGTGGATTCCGCATAGAAGCGGTCAGGTTTTATGAAAATCCTGAAACTGCCCGAGACCCATCCTGGCAGCGATTCTATGAGCCTGGGGATACGGCCAGGGGAATAATTATGGGCTGGAGCAATGACTATACCGCCACAGTGCGGCTGGACAGCTCTATCGTCAAAGTTCCATCCAGCGCCTTTGCCTGGGCGGGGAAACCTGCCCAGGCGGTATTGATCCGAGGAGCCGCGCCGCTGTTCACCATCAAGGAAACGTATCCCGATGGCGCGCCAAAATCGCTGGAACTGGATCAGATTCCTGAGGTAGAAGGCGCGCTGCTGGCGGTTGATTCCAGAACCGGAGAAATCCGCGCGATGGTTGGTGGATACAATTTCAGAAGAAGTCAATTCAACCGAACCACTCAGGCTTTCCGCCAAGTTGGGTCGAGCATGAAAGCGTTTGTCTATGGAGCCGCTCTGCTTCAGGGATTCACGCCCGCAACGATTGTGGACGACACTCCTACAAATTTTCAGTTCGGCATGACAAGTTATGAGCCAAGAAACTATGAGAACAACTTTTTGGGGCCTCTGACGCTTTGGGAAGCTCTGGCCCACTCTCGAAACATCCCGGCCGTCAAGGTGCTGGAAATGGCGGGGATCGATACAGCCGCAATTTTCGCCGCTAACTGCGGCATTACCAGCTATATTCCGCCCTACCCAAGCATGGCGCTTGGGGCGACTGACCTGACACTCAAGGAATTAGTCAGGGCGTACGCAACCATCTCAGCGGGTGGACATCAGTGTCCTGAGCCATTTCTCATCAAGAAAGTCATTGATCGGGACGGGCGGGTATTAGAGGAGAAAAAACCAACGCCCATAGAGCCAAACCCTATCATTGATCCTGTGGTAAATTTCCAGTTGATTCAAATGCTTCAGGGCGTCACATCATCAGGTACAGCCGGCGGGACATCAGCCGCGCTGAACTGGCCTGTCGCCGGTAAAACCGGTACTACAAATGATCACACCGACGCCTGGTTCATGGGATTTTCAAGCAGGGTGACTTGCGGCGTCTGGGTTGGACTTGACGCCAAAAAAACCATACACAGCGATGCCAGCGGGGGCAAAACGGCTCTGCCTATATGGACGAGTTTTATGAAAGCCGTACTCCCGACTACGCCCAGGGAAGATTTTAAACCGCCGGAGGGACTTGAATGGATTGACCTTGATATTGATACAGGTCTCAGGGCGGGATCTGCAACTAATCCAAGGCGTATGCGCTCTATAGCGTTCCGCCCTGGTACCGGGCCGAGGGACGAATCTGACTATGAAGCCATTGCCAGACTGAGAGAGGCAAAGGCAAGGGTCAAATACGCCGAAACGGTAGAGCATATTTGGGGTGCGCCCCAGGCAGTCATTCCGCTCCTGGAGCGCCCATCAAGAATAATTGACCCAAATGATTATTAGTAACCATTATTTCAATTGGAATGCACCCATTTTCAAAATCAGTGAAATTCAAAACCTGACATGTTATAATACCTATATCCAATCATATGGATTTTTGCACCTCATGGGAATTTTATGCTTTCTGAAACCGCGCCGCTGAATTTGCAGGAACTCAAAGAACTTTCTATTGGTCGTTTGGCCGAAATGGCTAAACAATATGACATCCAAAACCCTCTGTCTATGCGCAAGCAGGAGTTAGTATTTCGCCTGCTTGAAGCCAAGGCCATCAAGGAAGGCATGTTTTTCGCCGAAGGGCTGTTGGATGTCTTACCGGAAGGCTTTGGCTTTTTGCGGTCCCCCGATCAAAATTACCTGGCCGGAACCGATGATATTTATGTATCACCCAGTCAGATAAAGAAATTCGGGCTTTATACAGGCGACATTCTCTCCGGAATGATCCGCCCTCCCAAAGATGGTGAAAAGTTTTTTGCCATGCTCAGGATAGACGCCGTAAATTTTGATCCTCCATTCGTAGCCAAAGAGCGCACCCACTTTGATGATCTGGTACCTCTTTACCCGACACAGCATCTCAAGATGGAAAGAGACCCGTCTGAATTGAGTACTCGGGTAATGGATCTAATGACGCCCCTTGGCAAGGGACAGCGCGCCTTAATTGTCGCCCCGCCGAGGACAGGCAAGACCGTTTTGCTTCAAAACATCGCCAACTCTATAACAACAAATCATCCTGAAGTCTTTTT
>JAITCJ010000052.1 GCA_031283145.1 Holophagales bacterium
CACCCAGCGCCTCGCCTTGGCGCCTGGGTGGGTCCTCTTCGTGGCGGCCTCCTCGCGCCTGCCCCTGACGTGCGGGACGTAACCGTGCCGCTCCATGATCTCCGCCTGGCCTTGGATAATTAAGGCAATATCTAATTAGAATTGGTATCAACCGCTTCAGGAAGCTGCTGGTGCGCTTCGAGAAGCTGGAGAGGTACTACCTCGCCCTGTGCCACCTGGCGGCGGCCATCATCGTTTTCAGGAAAATCAAGCTGCCGAAAAAATATTATTTACGGATAAGCCCTTAGCACAAAGACATTGAAAGCTGGATAGGCATTGTGGCTATGGACTACAATAACTGAAATTGCTATAAAAGCGGAACGGCAGGCGCTGACGAAAAACGCATGGTAACGTACCATTATAAAGGTGTTTCACTATATAATACCTCGGTCTTGGGACCAACTATTTTTCAGGTCTGTTGACAACGATTTGGTCGGGGCGAGAGGATTTGAACCTCCGACCTCTCGGTCCCGAACCGAGCGCTCTACCAGGCTGAGCCACGCCCCGAATAGTTATATTTTAACGCATCTCAATTCTCGCGTCTATCACTTTGTAGAATTTCGGCTATAGAAACGCAAAACCGCGTCCAGCGGGTCGCTGTTTTTCTCTGCCAGAGATGGCTTTTGTCGTGAGAGTTCAGGCTCAGGATCGCTGGGGACAATGTCAATGCGCCGCAAATGGGTTTTGAGCATGGAATTAACGCGCTCGCATAACTCAGGCCATGTATCTTGAGCGCTTGCCCTCAGAGCTTTCAATACAGAGGTATCATGACACCCGATCAGCAGCAAATCATGCCTGATAGAAACCGGATGTGTAATACGGCTGTGTCCTGGTCCTACAAAAAGAGGCCAGGCATTTTTCAGCCGTTCCAAATTACGCGAGTCGCGGGCATTTTCATCCGCAAAGTGACGCAATGGGAGAAGCTCTTCTTGTTTAGTCTCAGTTTTCATAACTTGTATTCAATTAACCCCGAAAGCAACGGAAATCATGCTTGAACCAGCCTGAAGATTTTCTGCAGCGCAGCCTGTTTTTCAGGTTTGTTGACTATAATTCTCAAAGTTTCCTGATCACCCTCTCTATATGGACAGCTCTGCGTCCTTGAGTTTCTACGAGAACTCCATGAAGTTGGAGATCCCTTTCAGCGACACTCCATTTTTCACCTTTGACCTTTAGAAAGCGGCTGAGGCTGGAATGTTTCTCCATACCGATCACGCTTTCATACGGTCCAACCATTCCGACATCTGTCACAAAAGCCGTGCCGTTTGGCAGAATCCGTTCATCCAGCGTTGGAACATGCGTATGTGTCCCCAGGACGGCGGAAACTCTGCCATCCAGGTAGCAACCCAGAGCCTGCCTCTCACTGGTGGCCTCCGCATGTATGTCAATCAACACGACGTCCGCTCTCTCTTTAGCTAAAATTGCGTCAGCCGCGCGAAATGGACAATCCGCCGGAGTCGCCATACCAACACGGCCAATGAAATTAATTATTAATATTTCTTCGCCAGTCGCTGTATGAATTTTTACGTATCCATTACCAGGAGTATTTGGAGGCCAGTTCGCAGGTCTGATGAGCCGAGGCTCTTGCTGGAAGTACGCTGAAATACCCTTGACGTCAAAGGCGTGGTTGCCGGTAGTGATCACATTTACGCCCAGAGTTTCCAGCCAGTGTCTTGCGATGTTTTCTGTTATTCCATGCCCATGGGCGGCGTTTTCGCCATTGACAACAACAAAATCAACACCTGCATCACGCCGCAATACAGGCAAAAATGTTTCCAGTAGCTTTCGCCCCGGTTCGCCGACAACATCGCCCAACATCAAAATCCGCATTGTTTAAGATTAACAAAAATGCTTCAAGGTCGCTGGGAACTGACTCCCCCCAGCAAGCACCATGAAATATGGCTTGCTGTGCCTTAAAAGCTAACGCCATGATAGCCTAGAAAATGGATGGTCAAAGATGAATTTTCTGACAAGCACTGTTTTGGCGTTGGTTTTGGCGGTTTCGCTGTACAGTCAGACCCCCCCCCCAATAATGCCCGTTTCGGAAATAAAAATTGGCATGAAAGGATATGGACAGACTGTATTCAAGGGCGGCAATATTGAACGCTTTGAATTTGAAGTCCTGGGTATAGAAAAAAATTCTATGCCCGGACGCAACATGGTGCTGGTAAAGGCCAGCGGCGGCCCTCTTGCTGACACGGGGATTTTGGCCGGAATGAGCGGCTCCCCTTGTTATATAGATGGAAAACTGATTGGAGCGCTTTCATCGGGCTTCCAATGGGAAAAAGAACCTATTGGGGGTATCACTCCTATTCAGGAAATGCTGGATCAGTTGCAAGACGTGCCTGACGCTATTTCTGCCCGGACGCCTCTAATCCCCCCCAAACTTGATCCCGCAAGGATCATCAAATCAGCCCAATTAGGGGAAATGCTCCCTTTATCAGAAATTATGACTCTTCCAGCACCAGCGATGGGTGAGCAATCATTGCCCCTGCTGTTGTATGGAACCACATTAGATCCGGAAGCAAAAAACTGTTGGAATGGATTACCTGTGCGCTTTGCAGGCGCTATGGCGTCAAATAGCGGCCAAGGTGAACCCAGCCCCATAGAACCCGGGGGCATGGTGGCTATTTTGCTGATACAAGGGGACATGAACCTTGCCGCGTCCGGTACCATCACATATATTTCCGGTAAAAAAGCAATGTTATTCGGACATCGCCTGCTGAATCTAGGAGCCGTTGATTTTCCCATGTGGTCAGCCTCCGTTCTCACGCACCTCGCCAGTTATTCAGACAGCGTAAAACTGACGCAGGCTGTAGCTCAAATTGGCGCTCTGCGCCTTGATCGCCCAACCGGAGTTGTTGGAATTATCGGCGCTGAACCAAAGCTGATTCCTTTCCGTGTTGGTATAAATCTTGGCGGCAAAAAAAATCTGAACTTCCGTTTTGAAATTATAGATCATCCGGTGATGACGCCCGTATTGGTCGCTACGGCATTAAGTCAAACAATACTTTCGCATGTGCGTCAAACAGGGATGCAAAGCCTCAGTCTTCAAGGAAATATTAAAATTGCCAACCAGCAGCCGATAACCATTGAAAATATGGTGGCGGATCTTAATTCAAGCCGGCTTCCGGAGTACTTGGGGGGCATGATCCAAGCAATTTGTTTGAACCCCTTTGAGCGCCCGGTTATCGAAGGCATTTCGGTAAACATAAAAGGGGAGGAGAGGCTTGACTTAACCGCGATTGCGGGCGTAAGACCCCTCAGGGCAAGAGTCAAACGAGGTCAGACGCTGCCCGTGCTGATTACTTTACAGAACATTCAAGGCGTAAGAGAAACCGCCACGTTAAATGTTCCGGTACCGCTTTCGGCAAAGCCCGGTAAAGCGATGCTGCAAGTAGGCGATGGACTTTCATTGTTGAGGAATGACCCGGACAGCCAAAAAATCCGTACCACCTCTCTTTCTGAAATGGTAATGCTGTTAAATGGAACCTTGAAAAATAACTTTGCCTATGCTTTTTTGATACAGAATCAAGACGGCGCGGGATTAAGAGGCAACAGGATAGAAGGTATTCCGCCGTCAATTAGCAGTTTGTTGCTGGCTGACGGGGATACTTCCAGCAATAGGCTGCAACGCCAGGTAATTGGCCGCGCGGCCTTGCCTTTGGAACGGGAAGTTACGGGGCTTTTATCGCTTGAAGTTGAAATTGAGTAACTTGTGTTATTCCTCACCGTTACATTAACCATGCTTTTTCGCATAGGCTTGTGCATATGAAACCAAACCGCCTGATCATCACTGCCGCAATTACCTTTTGTGTATGCGTTGTCGCGTACGCCCAGCAAACAACAGCTAGTTTTTCTTCCTTTAATGATTGGCTTGGCGCTGACGTAAAGGGTGTACGCATTAGCGCTGATGGCCGCTTGCGTTTGGCTCCCAATGCCCGAAGAACCGCGCAGCTCCCTGAAGGCGTTGTTTGGTGCGCTGTTCCCGATGGACAGGGGGGCGCTTTCCTGTCTGCCGGAACTGAAGGAAAAATATTCCGCTACTCAAACGGGCAAGTAAGACCCCTTACTCAGTTAAAGGGGGGGATGATATTTGCTATGACCCGCTTCGGCAATGATTTGATCGCTGCCACCAGCGCGGATGGGAAACTGCACCGTATAAATCCCAATGGCGAATCAAAAACATTCGGCGAGGTTGACGCCAGAGTGATCTGGTCTTTGGCCTCAAATGGGACTGATGTACTAATTGCCGGCGGCGGCGAAAGGGGCGCCACTCTTTATTTGGCAAGGGAAAACACCATTGCCAGAAAACTAGTCAGCATCCCGGAAGAAACCGCTTTTACCACAATCATTCAAGAAAGCCCCGGCGTTTGGCTCTTGGGTACGCACGGACATGGATTGGTTACCAGATTCACTCAAGTCGGCGAACAGATAGAAGTCCTGGCCGCCACCGGATTTGAAGAAGTCAGGACCTTGGTGTTGCAGGACGGGCAGTTGTATGTTGGAGCCAACCAAGGGCTTGCTGAAAAAATGAGCGGCGGGCAACTGGAAAAACGTGAAAGCTATCTGGTTAGCAACGACAACTCTGTTCGCTCAACTGTTTTCAGGCTTGACCGCGACCGCATCCCTTATGTCCTCTGGACAAGCAGCCAAAGCCAGGTTTTTTCTATGGCTGTATGGAAAGATCAATTGTTGCTTGGCACCGGCAACCGCAGCCGAATTTTTTCCATTCCGCTCTCAGAAAACGCTAGGGAAGCAGACCCATTTTCTGTGATTCAGGACCTTGGAGCGGCTCAAGTGACCTCCCTCATGCCTGTCGGCGCGGATACTATGGCTGTTGCGTCAAATCCGGCGGAAATCCATTTACTGTCCGAACTGTCCGCTACCGAAGGCACCTTAGACAGCCCTCCTCTGCGCGCCAATCCAATCGCGGATTGGGGGCGTTCGTACCTTGATTCAGAAATACAACAAGGTACAAACGCGGAAATTCAGTTCCGTGTTGGCTCAACTGAAACACCTGACAGCACTTGGGGGCCTTGGAGTCCGCCGTTGCGTTCAGGTGAGCGCCCACAAATGAAACCGACCCGTTTCGCCCAATTCCGAATCAAGCTCACTTCAAACCGCGGCGGCGGGACACCTGTCGTTGAAGCTGTAAGAGTTCACTACGCAAACCGCAATTTGCCCCCTGTTTGGGAAGCTATTGATGTAATGCCGTCCGGTATCGTCATTCAGCGTCAAGCTCCACCGGAAGATATTGGCATTGAGCGTATTCCGATGGAGATCCAAAACTTAATCCCCGCCCTTGGCTGGAGCGGCGCCGAAAAACGCAGTTATCGGCGAGGTTCTCAAGCCTTTATATTCCGCGTAAATGACCCCAACAACGATCAAATCGCTTTCCGAATCAGGTTGCTGCCTGAAAGAGGCCCCGCTATTGAACTGGAAAAAGCATGGAAAGAAAATTTCTTTACATTTGATACCTTGCCGGTTCCGGATGGTCGCTATCGCTTGGAAGTAACCGCGACTGACGCGCCATCTCAGCCATTCAACGCGGCACAGTCAGCCACATGGCGTACAAACCCGTTTGTAATAGATCACACGCCGCCGACAATACCTGAAATAGCCGCAAACATTGATGGCGATAATATTCGTGTCCGCTTTACAGTCAGAGACGAAAGCTCTGTCATCAAAGACGCCGCTATCAGCGTTGACGGTGAAAATTGGCTTTATGTCTTACCTGAAGACAACATATTTGATCACAAAGAAGAGAACTTCAACGTCTTGATACCCAAAGAACGAGCGCGAGGTGACAGAATTATCATAAAAGTGACAGACGCTTGCGGCAATGAACAGTCGGCTTCAGTTTTGGTTGGCGAAGCGAAAAAGCGTTAATTATACATCCAACAATCCTGACGGAGGTTCCAG
>JAITCJ010000088.1 GCA_031283145.1 Holophagales bacterium
GTGTTTTTTTCGACAGCCACTTGGATATCATTTGGCGGATCAAAAATAATCGGATGGCTGTATCCAAGATCCAAGCGAAGCGCCGTGCCTTCCATCGCAGCCTTGTAACCTACGCCGACGATGTCAAGTTCTTTCTTCCAACCCTCTGTAACGCCTGTGACGGCATTTTGCAAGAGAGCTCGAGTCAAGCCGTGGAAAGCGCGGATATGAGGTTCTTCGCTGACGCGGGTAAAGGAGACGGAATCGGCCTTAAGGTCAAGGTTAATCCCATTTGGGATTGGGCAAGTGAGTTTGCCCTTGGAACCCTCGACAACGGCCTCGGCCCCGTTGACAGTGACTTTTACACCTTTCGGCAGCGTCACGGGCTTTTTTCCTATGCGAGACATGTTGTTATCCTCGGTTAATAAATCAAAATCGAACTACCAGATGTGGGCAATGATTTCACCGCCGACATTCTGTTTTTTGGCGTCTTTCCCGGTCAACAGGCCTTTGGGGGTAGACAGAATTGCTATCCCCAAGCCACCGTTGACTTCAGGAATTTCTTTAACACCAACATAAACGCGCAGACCAGGCGTTGAAATGCGTTTAAGTCCGTGAATCACATTCTCGCGGTCTTTTACATACTTAAGCCCAAGCACCAGGTATTTACGACCATCATGTTCAACAGGCTTGCAACTATGTATATAGCCTTCCTGTTTCAGAATGCCGGATAAACGCGCTTTCATGTTTGAGGCTGGAACTACTACGGCGTCATGGCCTGCCATGATGCCATTACGAATACGTGTGAGATAATCAGCAATCGGATCTGTGTACATTTTATACGCCTCGCTTACCAGCTAGATTTCTGAACGCCCGGCAACTCGCCGGCGAGAGCGTGTTTACGAAAGCAAAGACGGCAGAGCTGGAACTTGCGTATATAACCGCGAGGCCGTCCACAAACCTGGCATCGGTTGCGATGGCGAACCGAGAACTTAGGCTTCTGGCTATCTTTGTAGATTTTTGCTTTTCGAGCCATGAATTCTCCTGACTACTTACGGAAAGGCATACCGAGATGGGAGAGAAGTGAACGGGCTTCAGCATCGTTACGAGCTGTGGTAACAAAAGTTACATTCATACCCTTAATTTTCTCAACCTTGGAATAATCAATTTCTTGGAAAACCAACTGATCGCGCAGTCCCAAAGTGTAGTTCCCGCGACCGTCAAAAGACTTTGAGGGCACACCACGAAAATCACGTACGCGAGGTAATGAAAGCGTTACCAAGCGATCGAAGAACTCCCACATTCTTGGGCCGCGAAGCGTAACCATGCAGGCAATAGGCATTCCTGCCCGCAACTTGAACTGAGCCACGCTCTTTTTAGCCTTTTTGATAACCGCTTTTTGCCCGGAAATAGCAGAGAGTTCCTCAACAGCACCGTCCAAAATTTTAATATTTTGTATAGCATCGCCAACACCCATGTTGATGACGATTTTTTCAAGTCTTGGTACCTGCATAGCGCTGGTATAACCAAACTCTTTTTTAAGTTTTGGAACCGCTTCTTCTATGTAGCGGATTTTAATTCGCGGCGGTTTTTCACGCGCCTCCGTAATTGGCGCACTAGACTTAGCGCCAGATTTGGCAGTTGCCATTTGACCTCCATTTCCTGAGAACGATTACTCCCCAGGGTTCGGGAGAGCGAGAAGGCTTGGAACACGGCTAACCGGTCCGTTTCTTCTCAAACTCAGTTGTCAACGATTTTTGTCAGCAGTTACCCACAGACAGAAAGATCAGTTTCTCACAATTTTTTGTTACAGCAAGTAATTTTTAGCATCTAAACCTAAAATTTTTCAGACTGTGCGTTTGCGAGTTGGTTTCTGGGTTGCCGGATCAATTAACATAACGTTGGAAATATGAATCCCAGCTTCTTTTGTAACGATTCCACCTTCTTCGCCGGTTTGTGGGTTTGGTCGAACAGCTTTTCGTTTGATATTCACTCCGGAAACAGTTACTCGGTCAGTAGATGGGCTGACGTGGGTGATTTGCCCGCGAGCGCCCTTATCACTACCGGTAATGACGATCACTTCATCGCCCTTTTTCAGCTTGAGTTTTTTGACCCTTTCCATCACAGTACCTCTGGAGCAAGTGAGACGATCTTCATATACTTGCGCTCACGCAATTCACGCGCAACCGGGCCGAACACGCGGGTGCCAACCGGCTCGCCATCTTTTTTGATAATGACGGCAGCATTTTCGTCAAAGCGGATATAAGAACCATCTTTACGGCGAAAAGCCTTACGCTGCCTGACTATAACTGCTTGCACCACAGCTTTTTTCTTTACTGCGCCTCCTGGGATTGCTTCTTTGACGGAAGCGGTAATAACATCGCCCAGTTGCGCAATTTTGCCAACACCGCCGCCCAATGGCAAAATACAGCAAATCTTTTTCGCGCCGCTATTATCGGCGACTGTGAGCATGGATCCCATCTGAATCATGTGTCACACTCCCTATTCACCAGACTTCTGAACGATGTCCATAACCATCCATCGCTTTCGCTTGGAAAGTGGTCGTGATTCCACAATCCTCACTACATCGCCAATCTGGCAGACATTGTTTTCATCGTGGGCCATATATTTCTTTGTAGCCTTAACAGTCCGGCTGTACAAGGGGTGCTGGAATTTGCGTTCCACGCGTACAACTACAGTCTTATCAGGCTTATTGGAAACTACAACGCCGCTGCGAATCATTTTGTGTTCTTGGTTCATCGTCACATCCTCACTGGGCGATCTTGTTTTTAAGAGCCATTTTGACTCTGGCAAGTTCTCGCCTTGTTTTTCTGATCTCGGCAGTATTTTCCAGTTGGCCAAACGCGTGTTGAACGCGGAGTGTAAACCGTTTGGCGGCTAACTCTACCTCCAGTTGAGCCAGTTCTCCAGCGCTCTTGCCGATAATTTCATTAAAAATTTTATTCTTACCCATTTTTTTATTCCTCCGGTGGTGTGCGCGACACAAATTCGGAGGCCACGCAGAGTTTCATTTGAGCCAGACGAAGCGCTTCGCGCGCGATGGATTCTTCAACTCCTTCCATCTCAAAAAGCATTTTGCCCGGGCGAATTACCGCTACCCAGCCATCAGGCGCGCCTTTACCTGAACCCATACGAGTCTCCGCAGGCTTACTTGTTGTCGGTTTATCGGGGAAAACGCGAATCCAAATTCGACCGCCACGTTTAATGTGGCGCGTCATGGCAATACGAGCCGCTTCAATCTGACGATTGGTCAGCCATCCATGCTCCAGCGCCTTTAACCCAAAATCACCAAAAGACAATTCATTGCCGCGCGTAGCGACGCCACGCACACGGCCTTTTTGCATTTTGCGATGTCTCACTTTATTTGGTTGCAACATGGTGTTACCTCAGCGCTTTACAGTTTCAGGGACCACATCGCCGACATTTACCCAAACCTTAACGCCAATAATGCCGTATGTGGTTTGAGCTTCAGCGAAACCATAGTCAATGTTGGCGCGGATGGTTTGAAGAGGCATCTGACCAGAGAGATAGTCTTCAGTTCTGGCAATTTCAGCGCCATTCAAACGACCTGAAATCTTAATTTTGAATCCCTTGGCTCCAAAACGCATCGCGGCTTCTTCGGCCTTGCGCATGGCGCGGCGGAAAGCGATGCGTCTTTCAAGCTGTTGGGCAACGCTTTCGGCAACTAATTGAGCGTCAATTTCAGGTTTTTTAATTTCCTGAATATCAACCGCCACGGGCCGATTGAGTTTTTTTTGCAAATCTTCACGCAATTTATCAATTTCAGCGCCCTTGCGTCCAATGACAATACCAGGGCGGGCAGTAAAGATTCTTACCGTTACCTTGTCAGCAGCCCGCTCAATATCAATCTTAGAGATCATAGCGTTAAGGCCGTGTAATTGAGTTTTGAGTGTCTTGCGAAGCTTCAGGTCTTCGTGCAACAGAGCGGCGTATTCACGCTTGCTGTACCACTTGCTGTGCCAAGCCTTAGTGTGGACAACACGGAAGCCGTAGGGATGAACTTTTTGACCCATATAACTATTCCTCCATTCCAAGCGTCATAGTTATATGGCAAGTGCGTTTTTGCACCCTATAGGCACGGCCCTGTGGTGCGGGGCGTACACGCTTCATACGAAATCCTTCATCAACATAAGCGGTAGAAACAAATAATTCGTCAGGATTAATTTCCGGGTCCTGATCAATGGCGTTTGCCACAACAGAATCTAGTAACTTTTTGATGTGGGCAGCGGCATATTTCTTAGTGGAATTCAGAATCCACTGAGCTTCCCCGACACGCTTCCCACGAATCAGATCTACTACTAAACGGGCTTTTTGGGCAGACCCGCGCAAATGGCGGATGGTTGCACTGGAAACGATAGCAGACATAATCACTTCCCCTTTGCCTTACTATCGGTCTTATTTCCCGCATGGCCGCGGAAAGAACGCGTTAAAGAGAATTCTCCCAACTTGTGTCCGACCATGTTATCAGTAATATAGACAGGTATGAATTTATTGCCATTGTGAACAGCAATCGTGAGGCCAATCATCTGCGGAAGGATAGTAGAGCGGCGAGACCAGGTTTTGATAACCCGCTTATCCATAGAAGCCGTGGCAGCTTCTATTTTCTTCAGGAGATGGGCGTCAATGAACGGGCCTTTTTTCAGCGAACGTGCCATATATTCCTCTCCTAATTAATCCGCTTAATGATGAACTTACTGGTACGCTTATTCTTACGGGTCTTAAACCCGCGAGTGGGCTGTCCCCACGGCGTAACAGGGTGGCGTCCGCCGGATGTGCGGCCTTCGCCACCGCCATGTGGATGGTCAATCGGGTTCATGGCAACACCACGGACAGTGGGGCGAATGCCAAGCCAAATTTTGCGACCAGCTTTTCCAAGGGATACATTTTCATGCTGGAGATTACCGACCTGACCAATAGTGGCATTGCAATCCAAATGAATTTTACGTATTTCGCCAGAAGGCATACGGAGTTGAGCGTAATCGCCATCTTTCGCGATTAGCTGAGCGAAAGTGCCTGCGGCGCGGGCAATTTGACCGCCTTTGCCAGGCTTCAATTCAATATTGTGAAGCATGGTGCCAAGGGGAATATTCCTCAGCGGCAAAGAGTTTCCTACAAGAATATCAGCGTTCTTGCCCGCAACTACAGTGCGTCCGACCTCAAGGCCATCGGGAGCCAAAATATACCGCTTCTCGCCGTCAGCATAAACCAAAAGGGCGATACGAGCAGAACGGTTAGGGTCGTATTCAATGGTGGCCACTTTGGCAGGTATATCGGTCTTATCCCGCTTGAAATCTATAACGCGATATTTCCGCTTATGACCGCCGCCAATATGACGGCATGTAATGCGGCCGGTGTTAGAGCGACCACCTGTACGGTTCAGCTTTTTGAGCAGCGAACGCTCAGGTTCCGAGGAAGTAATTTCCTCAAAACCCTGCTTCGACATGCCCCTCTGACCTGGGGTCGTTGGGTTGAGCAACTTTATGCTCATGGTTTTCCTCTTGCCTTAAAGGGTGGGCGATAGCGGCAAGGCCTTGTCCGTCCACGGGTTCAAAAGTAATCAGCTCATTCGTGTACCGGGGCGGAACCCTCGGCAAGTTCGATATAAGCTTTCTTAGAGGCACTGGTAGTGCCAATCCAGCGTCCTAATCGCTTGGTTTTCGCGGGGACGCGGACAGTGCGAACAGAGACAACCTTAGCTTGGAGCAAAAGTTCGGCAGCCTCTTTGATTTGGTGTTTAGAGGCCCAAGTAGCTACTTCAAACACCTGAATATTGCTTTCACGCAAAACCTGACCCTTTTCAGTCAAAAGCGGTTTGCGAATCACTTCAAAAATCTTAGTCATGGCTTCACCACTTCTTGCAGGGACAGAATGGCGTCCTTAGAAAAAACAACCTGGTCGTATTTCAGTAAGTCATAGACATTAACGCCAGTGCTTTCGACAGCGCCGAGTTTCGGATTATTGCCGGAAGCGCGCATGGCGTTTTCAGAAACCTCAACGCCCACCAACAGCGCAGAGCCGTTTACGCCTAACTTATCTAAAGTGGCAGCCATGGCCTTCGTTTTGTGTGTAGTTACGTCCCAGTTCTCAATAACCACAAGTTGTCCAGCGGCAAACTTAGCGGACAAAGCGTGTCTGACGGCGGCGCGTCTAGCCTGCTTCGGAAATGCGTAGTCATAGCTGCGCGGATTTGGACCATGCGCAATGCCGCCGCCCCTCCAAAGCGTACTGCGAATTGAACCTACGCGAGCACGGCCAGTTCCCTTTTGCCGCCACAGTTTACGGCCAGAACCGCTGACTTCAGATTTATCTTTAGTCTTTGCGGTACCTTGGCGCCGCTTTGCCAGATGGTGGCGAACAGCTTCCCAAATCAGATGTTGATTGACCTCTTCCAGCTTAAAAATTTCAGACAAGAGTTCAACAGTGTCAATCTGGGCATTTTCAAAATTGACCACAGGGTGTTTAAAGGCCGCCATCTTATGCCTCCTGCCTTATAACGACATAGCCGCCCTTGGGGCCGGGAACAGCGCCCTTGACCAGCAGCAGGTTATTTTCCGCGTCAATCTTGGCGACTTCCAAATTGCGGACAGTCACCTGTTCTGCGCCCATGTGGCCACCCATTCTGGTGCCTGGAAATACACGGCTTGGATCAGAAGAACCGCCAATAGAGCCTGGAGCGCGGTGAAACATAGAGCCATGCGAAGCGCGTCCGCCGCTAAAGTGATGCCGTTTAACAACACCCGCAAAGCCTTTGCCTTTGCTGATGCCAGTTACATGAACTTTGGCCTTTTCCTGGAAATCATTAACTAAAACGCTATCGCCTTCTTTCAGCGGACTTTCAGCGTCAACGTACATTTCGCGCAAAACGCGCACGGGAGCAACCCCATGTTTTTCGCAGTGGCCTTTCTCAGGTTTAGAGGCGCGCTTTCCAGAAACAGCATCAATGAACCCGATTTGGATTGCGTCGTAACCATCTTTGACAGCGGTTTTACGCTGTACAACCACACATGGGCCAGCCTGAATTACGGTGACGGGGACAATCTGTCCCTTTTCATTAAATATCTGGGTCATCCCCAGTTTCTTGCCTATGATTCCGTTAGCCATTGTTATTTACACCTCGCCTCATCGGTTGCCCTGACGGCTGAACACTTTGATTTCTACATCAACGCCAGCCGGTAAATCCAGGCGCATTAACGTGTCAACAGTGTTTTGCGTTGGGTTGAGAATGTCCAAAAGCCTCTTGTGAGTGCGAATTTCAAACTGATCTCTAGATTTTTTATCAACGTGGGGAGAGCGATTCACAGTGTACTTGCTCAATCTCGTTGGCAACGGGATCGGTCCGGCGACTTGAGCGCCGGTACGTTTTGCTGTATCAACGATTTCCCGCGTGGATTGATCCAGCAAACGATGGTCAAAAGCTCGCAGTCTTATGCGAATGTTGTCTTTCATCTTCACTCCATTGGGACGTCAAAGCGTCCATAGATGTGGGGCCCGAATTGCCCGAATTAAGGTTGGTCCTAAAATTTAGGACAGGCTGTACAGAATAACAAAAATCATATGCAAAGCAACACTTTTTTTTTCAACGCCCCGTGACTTTTACCACAATCCCCTCAGAGACGCTCTTAGGAGTCTCTTCATAGTGGCTGAATTGCATCGTATAAGTGCCGCGGCCCTGAGTCATGCTGCGGAGAGTTGTCGAATAAGCAAACATCTCAGCAAGGGGTATTTTAGAAGTAACCACCCTGGTGCCAGCCCTGTCTTCCATATTTTCAATCCTGCCCCTGCGGCTATTCAAGTTGCCGATGACATCCCCCATGTACTCCTCGGGGGTTTCTACTTCGACAGCCATGACAGGTTCCAACAAAGTTGGAACGGCTTTTTCGCAAGCTGACTTGAAGCCCATAGAGCCAGCTATCTTGAATGCCATTTCGCTGGAGTCAACCTCGTGATAAGAGCCGTCAATCAATGTCACTTTCACATCAACGACAGGGAAACCAGCCAAAACACCGGAAGTCATGGCCTCTTGAATTCCCTGGTCAATAGGTTTGATGTATTCCTTTGGCACAACGCCGCCAACTATTTCATTAACAAATTCATAACCCTTGCCGGGTTCCTGAGGTTCGACAATCAACCTGACATGGCCATACTGACCACGTCCGCCGGACTGCCTGATAAATTTACCCTCGGCCTCAATACGGCGTTTAATAGTTTCTCTATACGCGACTTGCGGCTTACCAACATTTGCTTCAACCTTGAATTCGCGCATCATGCGGTCCACGATAATTTCCAGGTGAAGCTCTCCCATGCCCGCAATAATTGTTTGGCTGGTTTCCTGGTCCGTATGAACTTTAAATGTCGGGTCTTCCTGAGCAAGACGCGAGAGCGCAAGTGACATTTTTTCCTGATCTTGTTTAGTCTTTGGTTCAATGGCCACTTGAATGACAGGGTCAGGAAATTCCATTGACTCAAGAATTACCGGTGAACTTTCATCGCAAATTGTCTGGCCGGTAAGAGCATCCTTGAAGCCAACCACAGCGGCAATATCGCCGGTACGTACCTCATTGATTTCCTCGCGCTTATTGGCGTGCATTTGCAGCAATCGTCCAATGCGCTCTTTTCGGCCTTTATTTACATTGTGAACACTGGAACCCGAAGACAGCGCGCCAGAGTACACCCTGATAAAACAAAGACTGCCAACAAACGGGTCAGCCATGATCTTAAAGACGAGCGCGCTGAAAGGCTCATTATCATCCGCCTTACGGGCTGTAGTGTTGCCGTTTGAATCAATCCCCTCTATGGCGGGAATATCAATAGGGCTTGGCATATAGCTGACTATCGCGTCTAAAAGAGGCTGAACGCCTTTGTTTTTGAACGAGCTTCCACAGCACACCGGCGTGAAAACAAGTTCAATACAGCCTTTTCTGATGCCTTTGGATATTTCTTCTTCTGTAAGTGTTTTTCCGCTTAAATATTTTTCCATCAGGTATTCATCGGTTTCCGCAACACTTTCAACTAACTGCTCACGATAATTATCGGCTGTTTCTTTGAGGTCGTTTGGAATTTCGCCGTAAATCACATTGAAGCCCTTGTCACCCTCTTCAAAAGTAATGGCCTGCATGTGAATCAAATCAATTACACCCTGGAAGGTGTCCTCAGAACCAATAGGGATTTGAATCGGCAATGGCTTTGCGCCAAGGCGGGTTCTCATCATTTCGATCACACGGAAGAAATCAGCGCCAACGCGGTCCATCTTATTTACAAACGCAACGCGCGGGACTTTGTATTTATTGGCCTGTCGCCAGACCGTTTCTGATTGAGGCTGAACCCCACCCACAGCGCAGAACACGGCAACAGCGCCATCCAGTACACGCAGAGAACGCTCAACCTCGGCGGTAAAATCCACATGTCCCGGAGTATCAATAACATTTATTTGGTGTTCGATACCTTTATGGGTGCCTGTCTGCGGTGACCAAAACGCGGTAATAGCAGCGGAAGTGATTGTAATACCACGTTCCTGCTCCTGTTCCATCCAGTCCGTTGTTGCGGCTCCATCATGGACTTCGCCTAACCTATGTATTTTTCCGGTGTAAAAAAGAATACGCTCCGTCGTTGTGGTTTTACCTGCGTCAATATGAGCCATGATGCCAATGTTGCGGTAGCGTTCTAACGGGGTGGTCCGAGCCACAAAAACTCCTTCAATACATCAAATCACTGCCATTTAAAGGCAGAACACAAATTTGGGGCCGATTCTTAAATCGGCCCCAAGAGAAAAAAATAAATAATTACCAGCGATAATGAGCAAACGCCTTATTGGCTTCGGCCATCTTGTGGACATCATCTTTCTTTTTGATGGATGCGCCGCGGAAATTTAACGCATCCAGTATTTCGCCAGCCAGTTTATCGCGCATGGTGCGCTCGTTGCGTGTGGACGCGTAAGTTTTCAACCAGCGCATAGCCAGCGACTGGCGGCGATTTTGAGGTACCTCAATTGGTACCTGGTAAGTGGAACCGCCAACGCGGCGGCTTTTTACTTCAACAGTTGGCTTGATGTTGTTGAGAGCTTTTTCAAAAACTTCAATTGGCGGCTCACCGGTCTTTTTGGCGACAATATCAAGCGCTCCGTACAAAATACGTTCCGCGGTTGATTTTTTGCCGCGTTCCATCAAGACATTGACAAACTTGGTAATAACAATGCTGTTATAGACAGGATCGGGGAGGATTTCCCGCTTTGGGGGCGTAGATCTGCGCGACATGTTTCATTCCTCTTATTTCTTTGCGACGGCAGCTTTTGGTCGTTTGGCGCCATATTTTGATCTGGACTGATTGCGATTGGCAACACCAGTCGCGTCAAGGGACCCGCGCACAACGTGATACCGCACACCTGGAAGATCTTTCACGCGGCCGCCTCGGATAAGCACAATACTGTGTTCTTGCAAATTATGACCAACGCCTGGGATATACGTAGTGCATTCAATTCCGTTTGTAAGACGCACGCGAGCCACTTTACGAAGAGCGGAATTGGGCTTCTTCGGCGTGGTGGTAAACACACGCGTACAGACACCTCGTTTTTGGGGGCAAGCATCAAGCGCGGGGCTTTTTGTTTTGTTTGTGAATGTCTTCCGCCCCTGGCGGATTAGTTGATTGATGGTTGGCACACCATCCTCCTAAACATTTGCGTCTCGAATTAATTCCAGCGCAGACCCGAGAGGTCGAAAATACTGAGTTTAGAAACCGACATCGGGTGATGTTGTATAACCCTGGGTCAAACATAAACGAACCCAGGAACTGGAAATTCTATCACAAATTGAAATCAAGTCAATTAATTTTCTTTAAGGTTTACTCATTGATGACAGGCACAATTCCCACAGCACTCTTTGCTGGAAGGCGCGTTGCCGGACAATGGCTCTTTGGGGGTGGGCTTATCCGCCCGACAAGATGGTGAATTACTGTAGCCCTGCGCATACCACCCACCGCCGGAAAAATTAATGGAAGGCGCTGATATTTGACGCTGCATACCATTAGGTTTTCCGCACACAGGGCAATCATGTTCCGTGGGGGAAGAATAACTTGTTAAAAGTTCTTCTTTTGCGTTGCAAACTGCACAACAATACTCATAGAGCGGCA
>JAITCJ010000092.1 GCA_031283145.1 Holophagales bacterium
GTTGGTCGCTTTGAGAAGCGCGCCCGGCGCGAAAGTGGGCGCGGGCGCATGGATTACTTTTTGCCGGGAAAAATAGCCATAGAAATGAAATCAAGAGGCAAAGATCTGGGCGAGGCATACCGGCAGTTAAAAGACTACGTAATCCACCTGCCGAGCGGCGACATGCCCGAACTCCTCATGGTCAGCGACTTTGAAAAAATAGCTCTGTACAGCCGCGCCACGGCGGACGCGACGCATTTTGAAACAAAAGACCTCCATAAGCATATACGCTGCTTTGCTGGTATTGCCGGTTTTGAGACCACACGCGAAATACTTGAGCAACTGGAAGCCAACGTACAAGCCGCCGAAAAAATGGCCTTACTACACGACGCCCTGAAAAACCGAGGTTATGAAGGACGCGATCTGGAAGTCTATCTAGTCAGACTGCTGTTTTGCCTCTTTGCCGACTGCACAGGCGTATTCCCCCGCCAGACCTTTCTGAACTACATACAAAACTCCAGAGACGACGGCAGCGACCTCTCAGAGCGGATATTCAAATTATTTGAAATCCTCAACATGCCGGATGAGACCAGAGACAAAAAGACACTCCTGTCAGCAAGCATAAAGCAATTCAGGTACATCAACGGCGGCCTCTTTAAGGATATGCTTCCATCAGCCCAGTTCGATCCCAGGATGCACGGCATACTCGTTGATTGTTGTTATTTTGACTGGAGCAAAATATCACCCGCCATATTCGGCGCAATGTTCCAGGGCATCATGGACGAAAGGCAGAGGCGGGAGACAGGCGTTCACTACACAAGCGAAGAAAACATATTAAAGCTGATAAACCCGCTGTTCATGAATGAACTCTGGAAAGAGTTCAGAGCCATAAAGACAGATCTGAAAGCCTTGGACGCTTTTCACCAAAAAGCGGCAAACCTTAAATTTCTTGACCCAGCCTGCGGCTGCGGCAACTTTTTGATAATCGCGTACAGAGAATTGCGCCTTTTGGAGCTTGAAATCTTAAAAATAAAAGAGAGCAGCGGACAAAAGCGCCTGGCCTTTGCCGTTGCCGATCTGCTGAAAGTAAACGTAGGCCAGTTTTACGGCATAGAATGCGAAGAATTTCCCTGCCAGATAGCCCAGACAGGCATGTGGCTGATGGATCATCTGATGAACATGCGGGTATCAGAAGAATTTGGTCAGCGCTACGTAAGGCTTCCCCTGACCACAAGCGCGACCATTGTACATGGAAACGCTCTGAGGATTGACTGGGAGAGTGTGGTATCTAAGGATGAACTGAGCTATATCCTGGGAAATCCGCCGTTTGTGGGGACGCGCTGGATGAACGACGCGCAAAAAGACGACATGCGGCACGTTTTTGGCGCGTTGAAAGGTCTAGGCAACCTTGATTACGTTACGGCATGGTACAAAAGAGCAGCCGACATCATGGACGGCACAGCGGCGCGAACCGCCTTTGTTTCCACAAATTCAATCACGCAGGGCGAACAGGTGGCTATTCTCTGGAAATCCTTAATTGATCGCGGCGTATTCATCAACTTTGCTGTTCAGACGTTCAAATGGAGCAGCGAGGCAAAGGGCAAAGCGGCTGTGCACTGTGTGATTGTGGGTTTCAGCTATAAAAAAACAGAGCCAAATATAAATCCATATTTGATTGAAGGTCCGACGGTTTTCATAGAGAGCCGTACCAAGCCGCTGTGCGGAGCGCCGGAAATGGTCTTTGGCAGTATGCCAAATGACGGCGGGAATCTCATAATTGAAGAAAACGAGTTCGAAGATTTTATAAAAGAGGTTCCTTCCGCGCGACCTTATATAAGGCGCTTTATTGGCTCCGAGGAATTTATCAACAACAAGAAACGATGGTGCTTGTGGCTTTTGGGCATTAGTCCGGCGGAATTACGCAAAATGCCCCTTGTCATAAAACGGATTGACGCCTGCAGGAGGCATAGGTTGGAGAGCAAGCGGGAGTCAACGAACAAACTGGCAAAAGCAGCCGCGTTATTTGGTGAAATACGTCAGCCCAACACACAATACATTTTAGTGCCAAGGGTTTCGTCCGAACGTAGAATCTATATTCCAATCGGTTTTGTAACACCGGACATTATTGCCAGCGACGCAACCCAAATAATACCAAATGCCACACTATACCATTTCGGCATACTCACATGCAATGTTCACAACGCTTGGACGCGAGCTGTGTGCGGGAGGCTTAAAAGTGATTATCGCTACTCAAAGGACATAGTTTATAACAATTTCCCCTGGCCAACGACCACAGAGGAGCAGATCGCCAAAGTCGAAGAGATGGCTCAGGGCATACTGGACGCGAGGGCGGAGTTCCCGGACAGCGCGCTGGCGGACCTCTATGACCCCCTGACAATGCCGCCGGAACTGTCAAAAGCGCACAAGGCGCTGGACAAAGCCGTCATGAAGCTGTACGGCTTCCACAGAGATATGTCCGAACCCGAAATAGTCGCGGCGCTGATGGAGCGATATCAATGCCTGGTGAATAACGTGCCAGCGGAGAGAAGGTAATTATGCCGATAACTCCCAGTCCTTTACGTTATCCTGGCGGCAAAACGGCATATGCGCCTATGTTGCAACAAATAATCAGGGATAATAATTTGAATGGGTGTGATTACGTTGAACCTAAAGTTTGCTAACCATCTCATATGCTCAACCTAACCTCCTTTCCTTTCCCCATCCTCGGCCTCACGGGCGGCATTGCGTCTGGGAAGAGTACTGTCGCGGCTCTTTTGAATGAGCGTGGGTGGGTGGTCATTGACGCTGACCACGTCGCAAGGGATGTGGTAGCGCGTGGGACGGCGGGGCTTGATTGTATTGTCCGGGCTTTTGGAACTGAAATTCTTGATGAGGGAGGTAGCTTAAACCGCGCCCGTCTTGCGGAAAAAGTCTTTTCCGACCCGGCGCTGCGCCGGCGGTTGGAAGGTTTGACTCACCCTCTCATTGAGCGCGAGATACAGAAGCGTTTGGAGGAGTTGCCGTCATCCACAAAGGGAGTCGCGCTGGACGCAGCGCTTTGGATTGAGACTGGCAGGGGACACGCCTTTGACGCGCTATGGGTCATAGACGCGCCGGAAGGACTAAGGATTGAACGTTTGATTAATCGCGATGGACTGGACAGGTGTACAGCAGCGTCAAGAATAGCTTCTCAGTCATCAGACACGGAAAAGGCGCTGCACGCGGATTTGCTGATCACTGCCGATGGCCGCGAACTTTCCGGCCAGTTTAACCATGCTGAGGCGTATGTTCTGTCAAACTGGAAGCTACTGCGCGCGTCCCGCTGGAGACATGTAATGAACTGTCCTTTTTCATCCGAACAACTGCAATCAGTATTAAACGCTTTACTTGCCAGAGGCGGCGACTATGCCGAGGTGTTTGTGGAGCAGCGCAGGGCCTGCGGGTTGGGCATGGACGATGGCCGTATGGAAGATGTTTTGGCCGCAGAGACTTTTGGCGTGAGCATAAGGTTGATGGACGCCGAAACGACGCGTTTTGCCGATTTGATCGCCCCCAGCGTTTCCGAATTGCTGGAGGCGGCGTCTGATTTAGCTTCTCCCGGCACGGGCTTACCAGTTCTTTGCCCCACATTGGAGATAATGAAATATCCAACTCCATGCGTTGTTGAAATAGACCCATCGGACGTGCCTATTGCGGAAAAGGTGTCCATTGTAAGGGACGCGGAGGCGCTGGCGCGGGGATACGCTGAATCTCTGCGCCCCGGCTCACTGCGTCAGGTGGCCATTGGCTATGGTGATAGTGCGCAATGTATTTGGAACGCTTATGCCGAGAGTGTGGCAGAGGACAACGGCGCTTCAGAAAGCGGAAACGTGGTCTGGCGCGCGCGGATTGCGTCCGACTATCGTGTTCAAGGCGTTCTGCGCGTCAGTGTGACGGCGGGAAAGGACGACCAACTGGAAACCGGCTTTCAGGCGCTGGGTGAGTCACGAGGATTTGAGCTTTTTTCAAAGGATGCTGTTGAACGTACTGTCAAAGAGGCAACGCGCCTCGCTGTTCAGGCGTTGGACGCGCGACCCGCCCCTGCCGGCACTTTCCCTGTAGTTCTTTCAAGCAGCGCGGGCGGAACCATGATTCACGAAGCCTGCGGCCACGGACTGGAAGCCGATCTTGCCCTATCCGGGATGAGCGCTTTCGCGGACAAGCTGGGGGAACAAGTCGCGGCGGCTGGCGTGACAATTATTGACGATGGGACACTCCCACACAAGCGCGGCTCACAGTCTGTTGATGACGAAGGTCTGCCCGCGCAAAGAGTTGTGTTGATAGAGAACGGCATACTCAAAAATTATCTGCAATCCCGTAAAACGGCGCGACGCATGGGAACCGCGCCAAGCGGAAATGGCCGCCGCGAGAGCTACCGCCATATTCCAATACCCAGAATGAGAAATACTTTCCTCGCGCCTGGGAGCGAAAGCGCGGATGACATTTTAAAGAGCTTGAATAGGGGCCTCTTGGTGAAGCGCATGGGCGGCGGTCAGGTTGACACGGTAACAGGTAATTTTGTATTTCAGGTGACTGAGGGTTATTGGGTAGAGAATGGCGCGATAGCGTATCAGGTAAAGAACGCGACGCTTACGGGGTGCGGGCCGGAAATACTCAGGCAGTTGACCAGGATTGGCAATGACCTGGAACATTTCGACATAGGCACATGCGGTAAAGACGGGCAGGGAGTCCCAGTTTCAGACGCGCTGCCGACCATCCTCTGTCCACCTCTGGTGCTGGGAGGTACAGCGGAGGTTATGCCGTGAAGTTATGGCTATTAAATTTGGATGGAGATTTGATAATAATGGACGAGGATGAATTAATTGGCCGTGTAGTTTATCGGGGCGAGAGATTATAAAATGAATGCTCCTGCTTTTGTGTTTTTGATTTTCATATTGCGGAACTAAAAAGTTCTAACATGTCCAAAAAAACAGAACCGTCAGCCCCAACATGGATATTGCTTGAGACTTGGGAAACCTATTTTAAAAAAGTTGGTGGAATAGAAAAAGCAGCAGCGCGTTTAAACGTTGCTTCCAGCCTCATGAATGACTGGGTAACAGGCAAACGTCATATGGACGCAAGAAGTAACCTTTTCATGGCACAAGAGTTGGCCTATGTTGTTTGGAGTGATTTTTACGTTCCCCAACCCAGTATTGATTGGCTTTATGTGCCGCCAATAACTTTGAATAGCCTAAAAGCAATTAAGGTTTATTTTTCACCAGGGAATAATCTGGTGGTGGGCATTGTAGAAGTTCTGAACGAAGCCAAAGAATCAATATTGATACAAGCCTACGCTTTTACATCAGCATCTATCGCAGACGCAATAAAAAAGGCGTTTTGACGCGGCGTCAAAGTACAAGTTATATTGGACAAAAGTCAAGCCATTAGAACATACACAGTCGCAACTTTCCTGCGGAACGCCGGAATTTCTATTTATATTGACAATGAACACAGTTTGGCACATAACAAAATTATGATTATTGACAAAGAAATAGTTATTACAGGCTCATTTAATTTTTCTAAAGCTGCCGAAAGAAACGCTGAAAACATGCTGATAATTCAGGATGAGAGACTGGCAAAACATTATATAGCCAACTGGGAGCGTTGCAAGATACACAGTGAGCCGCTATCTCTCTGAATGTCCCTTGCATTTCTCACGATTAGCATTGTAAAAACACACCACTTTACTATTCCGAATTAATAACAATTTGCGTTCCTGACGTCATTTTGTTGATTGCGCTTGGTATTAAGATGTATTCAAGCATAAGACCATTTTTCCATGACCTGTCTTCCCGTCTCAGCCAACTTGCTAAGGCTTTCTTCATCAGTCGCGGGTTCATGGAAGTCAGATTCCCGGACAACTTTACAGTAATCGCCTTCCAGCCTGCACAGCCTTTGAAATTCTGGAATGAGTGAATCCCATAAAGATCTATCAGTCACGTCCGCGTTGACCCAAGAGATGGCGTCAACTGTGTTATAAGCAACCGTATAAGCATAGGTTGTAAAAGCAGTTACACCAGCGGTAAGGACGGCCACACACGCAACAGCGCAGGCGGCGCGTTTGGCGACATAAGCGGCGACATAAGCGGCATTGAGTTTCTGCGCTGATGAATGTGTCGAATACTTATAGCGAAATGCCTCAGCAGCGCCGACATGGGCAATTTCATGAGCGACACCATGAGCCGCGTCTTCAGCGGCTTCACATGCCGCATTCATTACTTCCGCTTGAATTTCGCCCCGCGCGTATTTTTCGGCGGCTTCAATAGCCTTACGGGGCCGTGCGTCTCCTGGATATTGTCCTTCAAATGTTGGCAACGCTTGTCTAGCGCAATGGCAGACAAACAGACGAACCGCGTTTTCATACTTTTTGTTAAGAACTCTCAGCGCCCTAAGCGCTTCAGCAATACCCTTAGTCTTCAGAATGGTTTGCAATGGCAGTGAGTTAGGGCTTGATTCTGTCATGCCCATCTGATTCAGCAGTTTTTTCCAACCAGGTCTGTCGCATAAGCCGCCTCTCTTGATTTCTTTGAGGGTTATGCTAAGTTCCTGCCCACCGCAACCGCTTTCCATAAATACTCCTTGTTACAGGCGCTTTCAATATAACACTAATACCAGGTTGCAGTCAAACGGGATTGTTTTTGATTGCAACCTGGTATCACCAAAGAATTTCCTTCCAATATTTTTTATTAAGACTTTCCCGCGCTGCTTCGGCAATCTTTCTTTTCTGAGCCGAGGTTATAATATCTTCTGATATGACGTTGTTTGGATTTGCGGGGTCAATTATTCTTGCCATTTGTATGTTATCTTTTAGATAACCAAGCAGTGACATAAAGTTTTTATCGCGATCTGTCGTTCCTTTATTCTTCAGCGCCTCAATAATCACAAGTTCAAGAAGTATTGAAGGGAATGAAAGCCTGTTGCAATAGCGCCATATTTTTGCTGCCACAATTTCAGGAATACGATTTGACGTTTTTACCAGACGAATATGCTTGTCAATATTTGTTTGTGTCCAGGCATCTTGTTTGCTTTTATATAGGCTATGGTCACCCTCAGATTGACCGCGCTTCTGACCAGGTATTAAATCAACATTTATGCCGCTAAATGTCAGGCCGATTGATATATTTTTTTTTCTGTATGAAGAAGAGCGTGTAGCAAAATACGAGTACAATGAATTATATATATTTCTGATCGTTTCTGTATTTGATGAAGCCAAACAAATAAATATATCTATATCAGGCGCTAACGATACAGCGGTTCCTTTCACGCGTGAGCCTGACAATTTAATATCCGCAAGTGAATAATCATTTCGATATGCCCAGGATTTAATATGTTGTGTAATCGGGTCATAAACTTTTTCTTTTGTCATTTTATCTATACCGGCGGGAAGTTGGTATTTTTTGTTTATTTCTTCAATGTAATTTGGCATGTTTTATTCTACTCCTTTTTCTGTCGTCTATGCGTTTTTCAACTTTCTGACTTCTTTCACATCTACCACAGAATCTCCTTCCAATATTTTTTAATCCGGCTTTCTTTCGCCGCGTTGGCAATTTTTCTTTTCTCGCCTGTGGTTACAATATCGTCTGATATAATGTTGTTTGGATTTGCCGGGTCAATTATTCTTACCGTTTGTATGTTATCTTTTAGATAGCCGAGCAGTGACATAAAATTTTTGTCATGTTCTGTTGTTGTCTTTTGTTTCAGCGCTTCTATAGTTACTAGTTCAAGAAATATCGAAGGGAACAATAACCTGTGACAATGGCGCCATATTTTTGCCGCCACAATTTCGGGAATCAAGTTTGAATTTTTTACTATGTTGATATGTTTATCAATATTTGTTTGAATCCAAGTATCTTCCTTGCTTTTATATAAACTGTGGTCGCCGTGATAATCGCTTTGTCTCTGACCTGGTATTAAATCAACATTCATGCCGCCAAATCTTACTCCAATTGAAACATCTTGTTTTACACAAACGGTAGCTTTTGAGCTAAAAAAATCAAATAATGAATTATATATATTTTTGAGCGTTTCTGTATTTGATGAAGACAAATAAATAAATATATCCATATCAGATCCCGACGATATAGCAGTCCCTTTGGCGCGTGAACCTGACAATTTAACGTCTGTCAGCGAATAATGATTCCGATACGCCCACGATGTAATATGCTGTTCAAGCGGGTCGAATATTTTTTCTTTTGTCAATTTGTCTATACCGGCAGTATGTTGATATTTCTTATTTATTTGTTCGATGTAATTTGCCATGTTTTATTTTACTCCTTTTTCTATGTCTATGAGTTTTTCAACTTGTGGAGATCACTTCTATCTCTATGACAGATTTACTTTCCGCGATGTTGAGCGTGGATGGGGCAATTTTGTTCCGCCATGTAATGAGGATTATCTGATCAATAAACATACGCTTTAACTGTGTTGTGACGGGCAGGTTGTCGGATATTTGCATATTTTGACGTCACAGCTCAAATTTTTCTATGCTGTACATAACGGAATCTAGGTTCCAGGTTTCCTGAGTACCTTGTGTTAAGTCCTTAATGGTTATAACCCCTTGTTCGATTTCGTTGTCGCCAAGGATCATAGCTAATTGGAAGCCCTGTCTGTTTGCGGTTTGTAGAGCCTTTTTCAAGGCCGCGTTTCTGGTTTCCAGTTGCACGCGTACGCCGGCCTGCCGCCATTCTTTTGCTAAAATCATCGCTCTTATCGCCGCGCTTTCGCCCACCGGAATCAGCAGAATCGGCTTTTTGTCGGGCGCGTTGTTGTGGATTGTCTGCATCAATATCGCCAAACGGTCTAAACCAATGGCCCATCCAAATCCCGGAACTTCCGGCCCGCCCAACTGCTTGACTAGGCCATCATAGCGGCCGCCACCCAACAGCGCGCTTTGAGCGCCCAAATCTGAACTCAGCACTTCAAAAGCCGTCCTGGTGTAGTAATCAAGGCCGCGGACAAGCCTTGGATTGTCCTCAAACGGGATTTCAAGAGCGGTGAGTATTGCTTTCAGTCTAGCGTGGTGCTTGACGCTGGCTTCATCCAAAAAATCAGTAATTAGGGGATGCCCTTCCAGTGCCGCCTGGCATGTCGGAACCTTGCAATCCAGTACGCGCAATGGGTTTTCCTGAATACGGCGATGGCAATCCGCGCAGAATTTTGATTCCGATTTGTCAAAAAAATCGCGCAGAGCCTTATGGAAAGCCGGCCTGCACTCCGGAGTTCCAACGCTGTTGATGCTGAGCGTCAATTTGGTCAGGCCAAGCCCTTGCAACAGATCGAAGAGCAATACCAAATTCTCAGCGTCGGCTTCCGGCGCGGCCACGCCAAAAATTTCCGCGCCAATTTGCCAGAACTGACGGTAGCGTCCCGCCTGCATACGCTCGTAGCGAAACATAGGCCCAATGTAATACAAACGCTTTGGATCGTTTGTCTCAAAGAATTTATTTTGTATGGCAGCCCTTACAACCCCGGCTGTATTTTCGGGGCGCATGGCCACATGGCGGCCGCCCTTATCAATAAAGTCATACATTTCTTTGTTTATAATGTCGGATGATTCGCCAACGCTACGTTTAAAAACTTCTATTTCTTCTAATACCGGTGTGCGAATTTCTTCATATCCGTGCCGAGCCATAGTTTGATGGGCTATCGCCTCAATCCACTGAAACCACCGCAACTCTGCGCCAAATAAATCCCTGGTGCCTTTGACTGCCTGGGTCATACAACTAATTCCTCCACTATAAGATTAGAACATTTTTCGCTTGAAATGCTTGCTCATAGTAGTTCCATATCAAAATTGCGTTACGGAAAATATTTAAGATGGTTCGAGCATAGCTCTTTGTTGCTTTCACGCGGCGCCAAAGCCAACGGCGATTTGACTCCCTTCCATATGGAATTGCCATAGATGACGTGTATCGGCTATGCTTAATACGTAAGCTGGCCTCAAATACAAGGCCGATTGCGCAGCCGATATATTTTTACGAGGCGCCAAAATTATGTCTCTCTTGTTTGGCATCAAGCAAGTAGCCGCTTTCGCGCTTTTGGCGATGGGAACCGCTTTAGCCGCCGACGCGCCCAGACAGGTCATCGTAATGATAGACGCGGGACATGGAGGCAGCGACTCCGGAGCTTTGGGACCCAACGAGGCGCCAAAGAAAAAAGGGGCAAAACCACTGAAAAGGCTGATGGAAAAGAACTTGACTCTGCAATTAGCCAAACTGTTGGGAAATCAACTCAAAAGCCAAAACTGCGTTGTCTGCTACACGCGCGCCACCGACGTGGCTGTGCCTTTGGCGAACAGGGCAAAAGCCGCTAACGATGTTGGCGCGGATATATTTGTAAGCATTCACTTAAACGCTTTTAGAAACAAGAACGCGAGAGGCAGCGAAGTCTTTTTTCTCAGTCTTGGGCCGGTTGACGCGGAACTTCAAGCACTGGCGGAAGCTGAAAACGAGACTGGGACATCAAGTCAAGATACAGATCTAGAAGAAACGGATATCGTAGCGAGAATACTTGAGGATTTAGCGCAAAGAGCCTATTTGCGTGAATCAGAACGAATGGCCGTTTTTATACAGACGGAACTCAACCGCCTGGCCGGTATCAAAGAACGGGGTGTAAAACAGGCTCCATTTACGGTACTTCGCATGGCGGCAATGCCCGCTGTTCTCGTGGAAATTGTTTTCATCTCAAATCCAACTGAATCCGCAAAGCTGCGCGACCCGGCCTTTTTAAAGTCCGCCGCCAACGCTATTGCAAAGGGGATTCAGAAATACATAGAATCCACAGGCAACAGCAGTACCAGGCGAAAAGCAACAACATAATTGGCTATAACTCAAGCTCTTTCGCCGCCATTGCGTTGATTCTGGCTAAAAAAGCCGTTGGATCAGACAGCCTAGAGCCTTCCGCTATAAGAGCCTGATCCAGCAAAAATTGACCATATTGTTTAATCCTGGGATCATCAGGCGATGATTGATAACGATTGAACAACGCTTTAACGGTGGGATGTTCCGGATTGAGTTCCAACACGCGCGGACTGGCTCCATGCCCCTGACCGATACGGGCCATCAACTGCTCCATGCGCGGATCCATAGCGTCATCCGCAGCAACCAGGCAGGAAGCGCTCTCTTTCATGCGCGTGGAAAGACGGACGTCTTTCAATGCGGTCAGCTTTGACTTGAGGCTGTCTAACAGAGGTCTGTACGCCGTTGCCGCTTCTTCCAGCCACTTGCGGGTCTCAGGCATTTCAGGCGCGTTGCGGTCAGCCGCTTTAAGGGCTTTTGATTTAAACTCTGTAAGCGATGGCATTACAAATGGATCCATCGGGTCTGTCAACAGCAGAACATCCCAATTCAAGTGTCTGAATGCCTCCAAACACGGATTCACGGCAAGAGCCGCGCGATCCTCACCGGACAAATAATAGATCTCATTTTGCGCTTCCCGCAAAGCGGCCACATATTCACTCAGCGTAATCAATTGACCCGGCTCGCCATTCAAGTGTTCAAACAGAAGCAGGTTGGCAATAGTCTCGCGGCGCTCATAATCACGCGCCAGACCTTCTTTGATAAATTGACCCAATTCATTGAACAGCAACTCAAAGGCGAGCCTGTCATCAGACTTTAGCTCCTCAAGCGCTTTCATAACATGCTTGACCAGACTTTTGTGAATCTTGTCCAACAGCGGATTTTGCTGCAACATCTCGCGGCTGACATTCAACGGCAGATCAGGGCAATCGACCACGCCCTTTACAAAGCGGAGCCACTGCGGAAGCAGCGATTCACACGGATCCTGAATCAAGACCCTGTTGATGTATAGGCGCGGACCGGCTTTGACGTCGCCAAACTGCAAATCCCAGCTTTTACGCTTTGGCAAAAACAACAACGCCTTAAAAGAAACAGTACCTTCAGCGTGGATATGCAGAATTTTCGCAGGGGAATCAAAATCATTTGATATTTGATGATAAAAAGAGGTGTATTCTTCTTCCGTAACATCCTGTTTGCTTCTCAACCAAAGGGCTTTGCGGCTGTTCAGCGTTTCATCTTCTGTTTTCGCGGTTTCGCCATCCTTGGATTCCGCCGCCATCACAATCGGGTGTTCTATAAAATCGCTGAATTGTTTGACAAGACTGCGGATTCGCCATACATCCAAAAAATCTCTCTCTGCTTCCTTGAGATACAAAATGATGTCAGTCCCACGACTATCGCGCTGAGCGCCGCCAATAGTGAACTCGCCCTGGCCGTCAGATTCCCAGGCGACAGCTTCATTTGCGCCGGCAGCCTTAGAAATCACACTGATTTTATCGGCTACCATGAAAGCGCTGTAAAAGCCGACGCCAAATTGTCCAATCAGTTCCGGACGCTGAGCTGCGTCAACAGATTTCAACTGATCTATAAACATCCTAGTGCCGCTCTTTGCGATGGTACCCAGATTTTCGATTATCTCAGCACGTGTCATGCCAATGCCGTTATCCGAAACTGTCAGCGTCCCAATAGATTTATCGGGCGTTACGCGGATCTTCCAATCGCGGTCATCGTCCGCGAGCGCCTCGTTATCCAAGCTGTTGAAGCGTACCTTGTCTATGGCGTCGCTGGCGTTGCTGAGCAGCTCCCTTAAGAAAACCTCCTTGTGGGAGTAGAGCGAATGAGTAATCAAATGCAGGACTTGCTTGAGTTCGCTCTTGAAGGAGAGTGTCTCGCTGTTGTTCTGATTCATGGCGTTTATCTCCGTAAAACATTCCATCACGCATAATATGCTATCATAAAATTGCGCGTATGTCAAGTGTTTATAGCAGTTCCAAATCAAAATCGCGTTCCGCAAATTTTAATGTGGAAGATTTTGGGGTCGTCTCCAAGAGCTATAAATTAATTTTTTGCGACAGACTTTACCGAATCAGCAACTATCCGTAA